>CAYVDZ010000305.1:0-6511 GCA_964450575.1 uncultured Opitutus sp. | reverse complement strand
GGCGGGGAGTGACTCCTTGGTTTGCCGCAGTCGGCACGCCTGCTTCGCAATGACAAGGTCGAGCTGTTCATTGTGAATCCACGCGAGCTCCGTTTGCTCCCGTTCTCGCATGGGCAATACAAGGGGTGAAATTTCCTGGCTGGGCGGCGCGTGGGTTAGCCGGAACGAGTGAATAAGCAGCGTCGATTCCCGACGGCGAGGGCGGCGTCCAGCAGCCAGCCGGCGAGGAGCGCGATCAAGATCCAGTTCAGCGGCTGGGTGGCGTAACGCCAGACCGTGGGCAGAAAAGTGGGCAGGTATTGAATCCAAAGATTCAAGACCAAACAATACAGGCCATCCAGCCAGACATTGAGTAGCAGCAAACCCAGAGTGATTTTGGCCAGAGTGGGGTGTCGCCCGTGAATGCGGAGCGACCACAGCCAGGGACCGAGCCACAAGGCGAAGATCCAGCGATAGGCGAAGCTCGTGCCCGCGAGGAAACAACCGGTCAGGATCAGCGCACCGACGGTAAACATCCAGCGATCTCCTTCGGTCCCGCCGGTTGGCTCGCCCAGTCCGACGGTTAACTGGCGGCGCACGAGCCACGTTGCGGCCAAGGCAATCACGGTGGTGGAAAGCAGGAGCGTCGTTGCGCCACTGAGATTCAAGTCACGCCAGATGATGGGCGCGCCGAAAAGATAGATTGAATCAGGAAAAGGAAATACGCCCCGGGCGATGGCCGCGCGCTCAGACCACAGGACGAGTAGCGCGAGGGCACCGGCGCCACCGGCGGTCCACAGCCCGCGCGGAGTGGGGCGTACGAGGAGGGCGAGGGCAACGAGAGCGACGATCGGATAATATTTCAGGCCGGTGGCGATGATCAGCACACCCGCCAGCAGTAGTGGTTTCCATGAGGCCGGAGGACCGCGCAGGAGCAGGAGTGGGATTCCAATGAGGATGAAGATCACGAGATCATTATTTGCCCGATTCACGGCGAAGAGGAACGGGGGCGATAGCATCAACAGAGCGGCCCACGCGGCCTGCGGAAAGGATCGGGGGCGGACGCTCGCGATTCCCACACTAATAAAACCCAGAACGCACACACTGCCGAAAAGAAAATTATCGGCCCGCGTGAGCCCTAAGCGTCCGAGTTCGAGCCACCATTCGGAGTAGACGTGGCCGCGACCGAGTCGATCGAATGGAATGGGGTCGAAGGGATTCAATCCCGCGGCCACGGCATCATTCGCCGCGAGGATGATATAGGAATCCAGAAACCAATGGCCGTAATCGAGAATACCCAAGGCCGGCAGCAACTCTGGAACGAGCACGATGGCGGAGCATCCGGCGGCGATGAGCACGGACAGCAGCCAAGTGGGGCTGAGTCGCGGGTGCGGGATGCCTGAGTTGGTGGGCGAGCCGACCTTCATCCTGGAAAATGCAGTTGAAGCCACAGATTCCACGGATGAGCACAGATGACCGGGGCATTATAAATGACAGTCCCTTCACCTTGCGGGTGAATCGCGGCTAGGTGGCTCTCCATTAGTAATCCTCTGGATCCGTGCTCACCGGTGTAATCTGTCGTTAAAAGAAACTGCTGAATTTGGTTCATGGGGACACCGGGCGCGGAACAGGCAGGAATGCCTGTATCACTTTGGGGCCAATTGGGCCCGGATGTCATAGCAGTAAAGAGTGTCGTGGAAACGGAGATACAGCCGGCCGTTGAGAATGACAGGATGCGTCCAGGCATCGCGATCCCGCGGGGTCGCCAGCCGGAAGCGGCCCTCGACGGCGAATTGCGTGTCGGCGTCGCGCAGAAGGTGCATCCATCCGTCCTCGGTCAAAGCGTAGAGGCGGTTGTCAGCGAGCAGGACGGAGCCTTTGACCATCCCGGGTTCTTCATATAGGACCTTTCCGGTCGCAGCCTCGATGGCGGTCCAGCCGCCGCGCCGGGGATAATGGGAGCCGAAGAAGCGACCATTGCCATACACGACCCCGCCTTGAGCGGTGTCGAGTTTCGTGGTCCAGAGATCGTCTACTCCGACTTTTCCGCCGGGCTGGGCGGAGGCGGTGAGGCGATGGAGCGCGCCGGGTTGCGCGAGCGGAGCCGTCATGAAGATCGTGTCTCCGGCCAACACCGGCATCATGGCCAGCACGGAATAGGGCGTCGACCGGCGCCGCGTCCATTGCAGTTCGCCGGTGTCGGCGTCGGCGCAATAGAGATGGCGTTGCGACGAACCGATGATCAAGCGGCGGCCGGCGAAGCGAACTAGAATAGGCGAGCCGTAGCCGGGGTTATCGGCGGAGCCATCGCCTTCGACGTCGAGCAGGGGTTCGCTTTTCCAGAGAACAGTGCCGGTCACCTTGTCGAAGGCGACGAGCAGAGCGTCGCGTCCGCCGGCGGTGACGTAGACGGCGCGTTCATCCACGAGCAGGCATTCGCTAATGCCCCAGCGGATGTTTTCGCCGCGAAAGCGTTCGAGCACGTTGACCGACCAGAGTTCCTTGCCGGTGGCGGCCTCAAGGCAGGCGAGGCGACCGTGCGCGTTCTGATGATACAGACGGCCGGCGTTGAACGTGACGGTCGAGCGGGCACCCTGATGTTGGTTCAGCCAGGCGTCGCCGTTCTTGACGCGCCAGAGCGGTTTCCCTTCGAGGTCATATGCGAGCACCTGCAAATCCTCGCCGAAATCCCCCGTTATATAGATCCGGCCGTCACCGAAGACAGGAGAGGAGTGACCGCGGCCGAGGCCTTGAGCGGACCAGAGGAGCGGGGGGCCGGGTTCCGGCCAGGACGGGAGCAAGCCGCGTTCGTCGCTGATGCCATCGCGGCGCGGGCCGCGAAATTGGGGCCAGCCGGGTTCGGGGGAGGCGATCAAGGAGGCTGCCTCGCCCGCGTTCTCGCTGGAGGCGAAGGTCGGAGTTGACGCGGTGGGCGCGAGGCCGACCAGCGTCAGCGCGAGCCATGGGCCGGGAAACACCGCTCGTGTCATCGCAGATGGGAACCAAGTCATGGGAGTAAACCTTTGGGGAATGGGAGCTCGCTGTGCAAACTCAGATGGCCTAATTCGCCCGACCTTAGTCGGCGCAATCGACGGACGGATTGCAGCAGGCAACCAGAGTAACGACGCGTCGTTCGTCGCTCTGCTCTCCGTTTTCGTCGCTCCCTTTTGGTGAGCGCAGCGCGGAGTTCACGGCGACCCGATGCACCAGAGGAATTCCTGGCGGGGTTCGGCCTTGGTGGCGGTACGCAGATAGATGTGGTTTCCGCAGATCGACGGAGAGGCGAGGGAGTCGTCTCCGAGCTGGCTTTGCCCGAGAAGCTTGGAGCCTTGCGGCGTGACCTCGATCACGGAGGTGACTCCGCGCAGACTGGTCGCGTAGATCCGGTTATCCAGCATTACGGGTGAGGAATAGAAATCGCGGTCGATCTTTTCGCGCCAGAGTTCCTCGCCGGTATCGGATTTCCAGCAGACGGCATGGCCGGTGTCCAAAATCGCGTAGAGGTGACCCTCGCGGACGAGCATCGAGGGGACATAAAGGCGGGTGTTGTGTTGCCAGGCGATCTGGCCGGAGCCGTCGGCCTCGATCGCTGTCAAGTGGTTGCGAGGGAATCCGCCGCTGATAAAAACGCGTTTTCCATCGGTGACGGGCGTGATCACGGTTTCCTGGGTGGAGCCCTCGAACTCCCAGAGTTTTTTCCCGGTGAGGGGCTCGAAACTGGCGATGAGATTGCAGCCCGCGATAATCATTTGGGTCTGGTCGGCGATCGTGAAAACCGCGGCGGAAGGGTAATTCGCGATTTCCGGGCGCGCTTGTTCCCAGAGGATGTTGCCGGTGCGTTTGTCCAAGCCAGCGAGCCGGCCGCCCCCTTTGTGGTCGGCCGTCACGAGGACGACGTTCTCGTGAATCACTGGGGACGAGCCGAAGCCCTGGTGCATGACAAAATCGGATACGCGACGCTGCCAGAGGATTTTTCCTGTTGGGTCGAGGGCGGTGGTGTAGACCGCCTTGTCGTGGACAAAATTGATATAGAGCCTTTCGCCGTCCCAAACGACGGTCGACGATGCCTGCGAGCTATTGCGGTGACCGATGGTGTTGAGCGGGCCGCGATGGATCACGGTTTCCCAGACGGGCTTTCCGGTGGTGCGATCGAAGCAGAGCACGAGTTGCTCCTGCGTCTCGTGATCGGCGGTGGCGAGATAGATGTGTTTGCCTACGACGGTGGGCGAGCTGTGGCCCTTGCCGCGGACCGAGGCTTTCCAGATGATGTTTTCGGTTTCGGTCCAGGTGACGGGGACGGTTTGGCCGGGGGCAGCATGGCCATCGCGGGTGGGGCCGCGCCAGGCTGGCCAGTCGGACGAGGGAGCCGCTGCTCCGGTCAGAGCAGGCATCGAGGTCAAAAACAGGAGTGAGAGGAGAAATGCGCGGGTACAATGCATGGGGAGAGCGGGTTTTCGTAACGTGCGCGAATTCGTGGGCCAAGTGCAAGTGCAACCCGGAGTCGAGGGCGGAGGTTAAAGTGATACGAGGATTCGGCTACCGCTTCGGGCGATAGAAAGCAGACGAGCGGGAAGGCGCGCTTCGACGCCACGCGCTGGTTGCAGAGTTTGGTTGCGAGGCACGTTGAAGTTTTTGTTCAACGCCGCTGGCGAAAACGGATCCCGATCGTTAACTCACGCTTCGCGCAAAAATCGCCCACCTCGAAAGCACCTTTCGCAGCTTTTGAGCGTCTTGACTTCCTCTGCGCGGCAACGGCAGTTAAGAATCCCTTATTTCAACTTGATGCATCCCACCCGAATCCTTCGTCCCTCCACCGTCCTTGCGATCCTGGTTTCTGCGAGTTTTGCAGCCAGCCAAGTCGTGGCAGCCGTCCCTACTCCGCGGACTGAAATGGCGCCCTTCAAGGTCGAGGCCGAGTTTGGAATCGATGGGCTGCGGATTCAGAACTCGAATTCCGTGCTCAACCAGCACCTGCTAAGCCAGCACGGAGTCGCGAATCTGCAGGATGTCGCCGGCGTCGCGCCCAATCTGTTCACGAGTAACAGCGACTCGCGCGGTTTTGGCGACGTGCTGACGCTGCGGGGAGTGGCCAACTCCATTTTTTTCAGTCCGCCGGCGGTCGGCTTGTACATCGATGATGTGCCCGGAGGCACGGTATCTTCCTATCCCAGCACGTTGCTGACGATTGACAGCCTCACCGTGAAGGCTGGACCGCAAGGCACCGATTACGGGCGCAATGCCCCGGCGGGCGTGATCGAGATCGCGACGCGGGCGCCCGGCTCGCAGCACCGCGGCGATATTTTAATCGATCGCGGCTCGTTCAATGCCACGGCGGTGCAAGCCGCGTTCGACGGTCCAGTCAGCGGCCAGATTGGTTACAGTGCCGCGATCGGCTACGCTTCCCGGGATGGTTACATCAATAACACTTTTCTGAAGCGGTCGGCCGACGACCGCAAATCGCTGACGGGTCGGGGCGCGCTGACATGGAAACCGAATGACACGTTGCGACTCCGCGTGGGGGTTGTGGCGGAGAAAACCGAGGATGATGCGACGCGGCTGAGTTCGCTCTTCAGTCCGGATCCGTATCGGGTTTCGTCGGATCTCAATGGAGAAACCCGGATCGACCGGCGCCAGCTTTCGTTTCAAGCCCGGCAGAATTTCAATTGGGGCGTGCTGACCTCGACGACCTCGTGGCAGACGTGGGACTTGGATCCGGCGACGACGGATCTCGATTTGAGCCCGCTCCCGATGGCATTCTCCCGACTGGTTCAGAGTGAAGACATGTGGACGCAGGAAGTCCGGGTTGAATCGACGCGCGACGCGAGCCGTCCGCAGTGGCGCGCGGGGGTGTTTTATTTCAACTCCGAGATCGACGGAGATGCGCTCCGTCAGTTCGGGGTGCCGCCCAGCCAGTTCGTGCCGCCGGGCTTCGTGCAAACGGAGCGGACGCGTTTCGGAATCGGGCAGGAGAGCCTGGCCGGCTACGCGAGCGTGGAGCAGCCGCTGGCAGAAAAGACGACGCTGAAACTCGGCGCCCGACTGGAGCGTACGGAGTCCGACTTGGACCGTACGAAGACGGCGTCGAATAATTTTGGGTTTCCCGGCCCGCAGGATCCGCGGCTCAACCTCGCGCAAGACCACACATACCTCTCCGGCACGGTGGGACTGGTGCACTCGTTGTCGGACTCGATCAGTCTGCAGGCGCGGAGCTCGATCGCGTTTAAGCCCGAAGGGTACAGCGGTTTTTCGGCGAGTCCGCAATTGGCGCGATTTGATGATGAGCGGTCGTGGGCGAGTGAGGTCGGAGTCACCTTCGGGCCGCCGCAGGGCCGATTTGGCGGCAGCCTGATGGGATTCTGGAACTCCATCGATGGTTACCAGTATGAACGGACCGTGCCGAACTCGACCGACTTCGTGGTGGTCAACGCCCGCGAGGTTATTTCGCAGGGCATCGAAGGCAAATTCATGTTCAATCCGGTGGAGCGGATCTGGTGGGATTTCCAGGCCGGCTACACCCGTGCGACCTTCGAGA
>CAYVDZ010000304.1:0-6537 GCA_964450575.1 uncultured Opitutus sp. | reverse complement strand
GCCCAAGCCTTGACCCAAGGTCCGATGCCGGCCGAGCCCGCCAACGATGACGCTCCCATTGAGTTGCCAATCACGGGCGAACTTGACCTGCATACCTTTCGACCTTCCGATTTGGGTGAACTCGTCCCGGCTTACCTGAGTGAATGCGCGAGCCGCGGAATCCGCGAGGTGCGCATCATTCATGGCAAAGGCACGGGCACGCTGAGGACTACGGTGCAGGCATTGCTCCGGCGATCGCCGCTGGTGGCCTCGTTTCGATCCGGCGACGAGACCAGTGGATCCTGGGGAGCAACCCTCGTCACGCTCCGCTCATGAGATGCGGATACGTCCGGTGCGTCGTGCTCCTGACCACCCTGATGCTGGTGGGCGGCATGGTGAACGCACAAACTGCGAGCGCGCCCGTTCGAGAGTCTTCGGCGCGCGGCGGTCCGCTCCTGCTCGTCTCCATGGATGGGTTTCGTTGGGATTACTGCGATCTCCACCCGGACGAAACGCCCAACCTACGTCGCTTGAGACGGGAAGGCGTCAGCGCCCGAGGCCTGATCCCCGTGTTTCCCAGCAACACGTTTCCTAACCACTACTCATTGGTGACCGGCCTGTATCCGGTGGAACACGGGATGATCAACAATCAGTTTTTCGACGCGCAAATCGAGGTATTCTTCCGCTATAACCAACCGGGCGCAGCCAGCGAATCCCGCTGGTGGGGGGGCGAGCCGATTTGGGTCACCGCCATCAAGCAAGGTCGCAAAGCGGGAGTATCGTTCTGGGTGGGAGCGGAAGCCGAAATCAAAGGCGTGCGACCCACGTTCTACCGGAAGTTCGATTTCGAGGCGAGTTTCGAGGTCCGACTTGAGGAGGTGATCGCCTGGCTGCGACGACCCGACGGGCAACGTCCGGACTTTCTCGCGTTCTATATGTCTGAGACCAACCACACTAGCCACCGCTTTGGACCGGACTCTCCCGAAGTGGTCGCCTCGATCAAGCTACTCGATGCCCGTCTGGGCATTCTTCTGGCGCGAATTGCGCAGGAAGGACTGAGCCCGAACGTCGTCGTGGTAAGCGATCACGGGATGGAGTCCGTCGACCCCAAACGCGTCTCCGCGCTCGAAGACTATCTCGACCTTCGCGACGTGCAGATCGAGAGTCACGGGAGTGTGGTCGCGCTCCGTCCGCGGAATGGCGACGTCGCCGGCTTGTTAGCGAAGGCGGCGCGCATCCCGCATGCAAAGGCATACCGGGCCAGTGAGCTGCCGGCTCATTTTAGAATGCGTGAACATCCCCGTGTCTCACCCGTTTGGATCATCCCCGACTTGGGCGCCCATGTGACCACCCGGGCTACCATCGCCATGTATCAGGCGCGCCATCCCATTCAAGGCTACCTGCCCGGTGATCACGGCTATGATCCCGCCCATCAGTCAATGTGGGGGATTTTTATTGCTCAAGGGCCGGCGTTTCAACGTGGCGTCCCGCTTCAAGAGGTGGAGACCATCCACGTTTATAATCTCCTCTGCCGCGTCCTGGGAATCACCCCGGCCCGGAATTCAGGTGATGATCGTATAAGTGACGCCGCGTTAGTCGTGCCGTGATCACGAGCCCGGGGCCGGGGCCGCTTGAATTACAGCGAATTGCGTTTCGACCCGAGCGTCCTACCCTCGTTCAGTGAAAACTCCATTGATATACGGAGCGCTGCTGGCCATCGGCACGGCGATTCTGACACTGCTGTTGTTTTTCGCCGGTCTCCACGACTCGCCGGCGGCGATGCAAACGGCTTCATGGATCGGCTTGCCGGGCTCGGCCGCCATTTCGATCACGGCCCTGGCTTTTGCCATGCGAGAGAAGCGCGCCGATCCTCTCCCAAGCGGCACCTGGGGCTACGGATCCGCCGTAGGCGTTGGGATGCTCACGGCGCTCGTTGGCGTGTTGCTGGGAGGAATCTTCAACTACCTCTATTTTTCTATCATCAACCCAAGAGCGGTAGACACACTCCTTCAAAGCCAACTTTACGCGATGGAAGCCAAGGGGATGAGCGCCGCTCAAATGGACCAAGCAGAGCCGATGATGCGACGATGGATGACGCCGGGGCTGATTACCCTGGCTCAGGCATTCACGGGGTTTATCTCGTTGATCGTCCTGACGCTTTTGGTCGCGATCTTTTACCGGCAGAGACCTGCGGAAGCAGACAAGCCCATGACCACCTAACCACCCCTTCATTAAAAACGGAGACCACTCGCGCGCTCCGGCCAACATCCCCGATCTCCAGCCAATAAAAAGGGGCCCGGATCATCTCCGAGCCCCTGTTCAGTGATCGCTCTAGCGGCCGGTTTATTAGCTCCCGCCGAAGAGTCGTTTCCAATCAATGCGGTATTCCAACGAGGCAATGCCCAGGAGTCCAAGGACACCGGCGAAGCCGATGATGGAATCCGCAGTAACCGGGGAACGGAAAGAAAGCAGAATTGCGGCAACAGCGATAAGGCTGGCGAGGACCGCGAGTGTTAGGTTCTTTTGCATGGTAGTCATTTGTATCTGCCGGACCACGATTGGTCTGACGGCGCCGACTATACCGGGAAAACTGAATAGTTGAAATCGATAGACCCTATCGTTGTGATCGGAAAATCTTATGGAGATTTTCCAATTGCGGTATTTCCTCGGGGTGGCCGAGACCCAGAACTTCACGCGGGCGGCGGAACGTTGCCATGTCTCGCAGCCCGCTCTCAGCCAGCAGATCATCAATCTTGAGAGTGAAATTGGCCACAAACTCTTCCATCGGCTGGGCCGGAAGGCAGTGCTGACGGAAGCCGGGATTACGTTCATGGAACGTGCCCGAAGAATTCTCTTCGAAGTCGAAAACGCCGCCAAGGAACTGAGTGACCACCCTTCGCTGGAGCGCCGGATTACCGTCGGGGCGGTGCAAACGGTCATGCCGTATCTCATTACGCCACTGATTGCGGAATGCCGGGTCGCCTTCCCCAATCTACAAATCGATGCGCGGGAGGATTTTCGCGCCAATCTCGTCCGGGCCGTAATGGAGGGCGACTTGGATTTGGCCATCACTCCGCTGCCGGTGCAGGACCATCGCGTCTCGATCGAGCCTTTACTAACGGAACCGCTGTTACTCGCCGTCGGCAAAACGCACCGCTTCGCCAAGCTCTCTGAAATTAGTATCACCGATTTGGCCGAGGAGACCTTCATTTCACTCGGAGACTCCAGTGCGCTCGCCGCGCAAATTCGGACGTTTTTTGGCGACAGCAAATTTCAGCCCCGAATCGGTATTCGCTGCGCCCAAGTGGCGACGCTGAAACTCTTTGCCACCTTGGGATTGGGCATTTCGCTCCTTCCTGAACTCGCCCGGGTCCCGGATGATCGCGACACGTTGCGCTATCTCCGTTTGACCGGCGACCAGCCGACCCGGCAACTCGGCATTGTGCGCCATCTGCAGCGCTATCAGAGCCGCGGCGCCCAACAATTCCTCGGGCTGTTGCGCGAGTACGTCAGCAAGCATCATCCGACACCAATAAGGACGCCGAAGCCGAAGCGCACTGCCCACAAACGATAACGGCAGCCCCGGTGTCGTTGGGTGCCAAGCCCCACGCGTGCGTTGCGCTTTGGCGGATTCCAACAACGCTGCTCCGTTTCATGTCGTCTGCCGAACAGCATCACGCGCTCTCACCGGGGCGCGAGCGGGTCACGCTCCTCACGTTGGGAGCGGTGCAGTTCACGCACATTCTGGACTTCATGATCATGATGCCACTGGGTGCGCAATTGATGGCGGTGTTCGACATCAACCCCGCCCAATTCGCCCGGCTGGTCGCCTCCTACGGCATCGCGGCGGCACTCAGCGGCTTCGCCGGTGGCTTCGTCCTCGATCGCTTTGATCGCAAGCGCTCGCTGGTCATTCTCTACGCCGGTTTCGGCCTCGCCACGCTGGCCTGTGCACTCGCTCCCACTTACTCGACCCTCGTGCTCGCGCGGCTCGCCGCCGGCGCTTTTGGCGGGCTCGCGGGTTCCATGGTATCGGCGATGGTCGGCGATATCATTCCGCCCGCGCGCCGGGGCCGGGGGATGAGCGTGGTCATGGCCGCATTTCCGCTGGCGACGGTGCTCGGCGTCCCAGCCGGCTTGGTGCTCGCAGGAAAATACGGCTGGCACGCGCCATTCTTCCTGCTCGCCGCCTTGACTGTTCCCGTCCTCGTGCTGGCGACGCTCACCCTGCCGCCAATCAAGACCGCGGTGCATGACCATCAGCCCCTGCGGCAGATGCGCGAAATCCTTTCGCATGGCATTCACCTGCGCGCCTTCGCACTGGGTATGGTACTCGTGATGGCAGGCGGGGTTCTCATTCCTTTCCTAGCTCCCTCTTACGTGGCCAATGTTGGTCTCGATGAGGCCTCCGAGCTACCGATCGCCTATTTTGCCGGCGGTATCGCCACCGCCTTGAGCACGCCGCTTGTGGGCTGGCTGAGTGATCACATGGATCGGCTGAAACTCCTGATCATCATGTCGGTGGGATCCGTCGTGACGGTCGTCGTGATCACGCGCCTTGGTCCGTCTACGGTCGCTTTCGCTTCGGGCATCATGGCCATGTTCATGGTTACGATGTCGGGGCGCTTCGCCCCGGCGATGACGATGATCACGAACGCGGTCGATGCCCGTTATCGAGGCGGTTTCATGAGCGTGAACGCCGCGTTGCAACAGGCCGCAAGTGCCGGTGCCAGCATCATGGCGGGCAGTTTCATTACCCGCGGGCCGGGAGGACAACTCATCGGCATGCCCGGGCTGAGTTACGCCTCGATCACATTTTTTGTCCTTACGGTCATCCTCGCGGCACGGTTGCGAGCCGCGGCCCCGCACGTCGCGATGCCCGCACCGAAACGTCTCGCGCCCGCCGATCCGCACCAGGCGCCGGCCTAACGGTTCGTCACATCACCTTTCCCGTGTCCGTCCTCACGTCCTCCCTCCCTGCGTCTGCTGTATCTGCTCCGGCATTACGCCGGCCCGAACTCCTCGCCCCGGCCGGCGACTGGGAATGCGCGCGCGCAGCTGTCGAGAACGGCGCCGACGCCATCTACTTCGGTCTGGAACGGTTCAACGCCCGGATGCGCGCCAAAAACTTCACGCAAGCCGACCTGCCGGCGTTGATGGAGTTTCTCCACCAACGCGGCGTCCGCGGCTACGTGACTTTCAACACCCTCGTGTTCACGCCGGAGCTCGCCGATGCCGCCGACTACCTGCGCACGATCGTCGCCGCCGGAGTGGACGCCGCGATTGTCCAGGATGTCGGCATCTGCCGGCTGATCCGCGCGATCTCGCCGGATTTTCCAATTCATGGCTCAACGCAGATGACGATCACGAGCGCTGCGGGCGTGAACTTCGCGCGCGAGCTTGGCGTTCAACTGGTCGTGCTCGCACGGGAAAACTCCATTGCCGATATCGAGAAGATCCAGGCCGCGCAAAACGTCACCGGGGCGCAACTCCCGCTGGAAGTGTTCGTCCATGGCGCCTTATGCGTGGCGTATTCCGGACAATGTCTCACGAGCGAGGCCTTGGGCGGCCGCTCCGCCAATCGCGGCGAGTGCGCGCAGGCGTGTCGTCTGCCGTACGATTTGATTTCCGATGGACAGCAAGTCGACCTCGGCGACCGGCGCTATCTGTTGAGCCCCCAGGATCTCGCCGGCATCGACGTATTGCCCGAACTGGTACGCGTGGGAGTGGCTTCGCTGAAAATCGAAGGACGGCTCAAGGCGCCGGAATATGTCGCGAGCATCACGCGCGTTTACCGGCAGGCGTTGGATCGATTGGTGGAACGGCCCACGCCCGTGCCGAAGCTTGAGAAACCATCTGCCGCCGAGGCGGAACGGTTGCTCCAGGCGAAACCGTCGACGCTGAATTCCGCGGCCACCTATGAACTGCAGATGGCGTTTTCCCGCGGGCTTTACAGCGGATGGTTTCGCGGGATCAACAACCAGGAACTGGCGCACGCGCGCTTCGGCACGAAACGCGGAGTATTCCTCGGCGAGATCACCCAGGTTGCGAACGAATCCGTGACGCTCACGCTGCAGGCCCCGCTCAAGCCGGGCGATGGCATCGTCTTCGATGCCGGCCGGCCCGCCGAACGCGAAGAGGGTGGCCGGGTGTATCAAGTCCAGCCGCTCGGAGGCGGGCGCGAGGGGGTCGTCCTTCGCTTCGGCCACGGTGATATCAACTGGACGCGCGTGCGCGTGGGCCAACTCGTCTGGAAAACGAATGATCCCGCGCTCGACCGCGAACTGCGGGCGACGTTTGCAGGCGACCAAATCCGTTTCCAACGCCCGATCTCGGCCGAAGTCCACGGCCGGGCCGGCACCCCGCTTACGTTGATTTTGAGCGATGCCGACGGACACGTCGTCAAGGTCCAGTCCAGTGCTCCGCTCGCGCTCGCCGAGAAACAGCCCCTCACCGCCGGGCGTTTGCGCGAGCACTTCGGGCGGCTCGGAGGGACACCGTTCAAACTCGGCGAACTCCGGGATCAGCTCGAGGGCGCGGTGATCGCACCGGTCAGTC
>CAYVDZ010000303.1:0-6555 GCA_964450575.1 uncultured Opitutus sp. | reverse complement strand
TTGTTCAACGGCCTTGATCTGCGCGGCTGGCAGTCGAACGCGAGCACGGCCTACACGTGGAGCGTGGTCGGCGAAAAAATCCAGCAGACTACACCCGCGGCGGGTGCCAGTGCCACACCGGTGCCGTTGTGGAACGCCACGGAATTCGGCGACGCCGAATTCATCGTGGACTTTCAACCCGGCAAAGCGGCCGACGGCGCGACGCCGCCCGAGGGCGCCATCCTGGTGCGCGGCCGCAGCGGCCAAGGACACGTCGTGCCATTGCTGCCCAACGGCGCGCGCTTCACCCGTTTCACCATCACCGTACAAGGTAGGACGCTCCGGGTGCAACGGGACGGAGCTCCCGACCAAGTGACATCCCTGCCCGCGGGCGTCGGCGCCCGGGGACAGTTTGGGCTGCAACCCACGACCGGCGGCGGAGTATTTATGAATCTTCACGCCCGGGAACTCTGATCCGAGTCGTTCTGCCCGCCTATCGCGGAAAGGGAATTTACAGCGCATTATTTGATGCCCGCGTGACGATCGCCCGGGCTCGAGGCATCGAACTGATCGCGGTCGCCCCGGCCCCCATGAGCCGGCCCATCCTCCTGCGCAAAGGCTTCCAATTCGTCTGCGAGACTACCCCGTTTCGCTTCCAACCGGGAGCCGTCGACGCGACTTGAGCAATTCGTAATCGCGCCGGACAGAGTGATTGAAAAAACGGACCCCGGGAAATTAATCCGAGGGCTCCGAGCCTCCACCTGACTCCGATCGCTGAATGGCTCGCCTCGAGCAAATCGCGCGCTAACGCCCACAGCAGTGTTTGAACTTCTTTCCGCTGCCGCAGGGGCAGGGATCATTGCGACCCACCTTTGCCTGACTCGAGCGCACAGGCGCCGGACCCACGCGCAAGGAGCGGACGTAGAACCATGCACCGTTGATGCGGTGAAACTCTGATTTCTCGTGCAACGCCTGCTCCTTTGAATCCGCGTCGTAGTAGGCTGAGAAATCAACCGTGGACACCTCCGGTTTGGGACCGGCCTCGTGGGAGTGGATCACGAGGCGGGTCCAATTCACCTCATCCACCGCGTCCAGTTGATCGTCAAAAGGCCGTCGTGCTGACGTGAGATAGGTACGGTGCAGATGAGCAGCATCCCGCAACACATGCGCGGTAAACCGCGAGCGCATCAAAGCCTCGGCCGTCTCCGCGGGTTGTTGCTGCCGGAGCAAAGGCTCACAGCAAGAGCCGAACGTACGCCCGCTACCACACGGACAACTGGCGGAGGATTCCGGCCACGGGCGTTTTGAAGGAAGGGAACTCATCGACAACGACCGTGAGGCCGATTCGCAAAGGTCGCGAGCGCGAATCGACGAGACTGTGGGTCCATCGACCAAACCAAGCCACGAAGCAAAGGCAAATCACTGCCTGTCGAAAGCTTTCATTTTCCGACGGCTGCGGCCGAACGTTCCAAGTCAAATGGTGTCTATGACCCCGGCGGTGGCGCGGTGTCGCCGTCTCAAAACAACTTGGAGGACATTGTCATGCTTAAATGGGCTATAATCGCAGCCGTCGTCGCCGTCATAGCCGGCATCTTCGGCTTTACCGGAATTGCAGGCGCTGCCGCTGGTATTGCGCAGTTCCTTTTCTTCGCGTTCCTCGTGGTCTTTGCGATCTTGTTGATCGCGGGTCTCGCGGCGGGAAGGAAGGTCAGTTCGGCACCGCGGCGGGACGGCGATCGAACACCCTAGACGTAAGTAGAACGGGCGCCCCTGAAGTTCACTCGAGTTTCAGGCGCGTCTTGCAAAAGCAAACGCCGCGGTCGACCGACCGCGGCGTTGTGCTTTGAGCGCTAATCAGCGCCCGGATGCGGGCGCGGTCAGCGCGGCCTTACTTCACGACCGGGCGGAGAACGATGTTCCGATACGCCACCGATCCGTGGTCACCTTGGAGAAAAATCGGACCCGGCCGGAACTCGTCCGACCACATCGCGCCACCGGTCACGCCCTCGAGCGGCGCGTTATCGATGATCGTCTTGCCGTTCAAGACGACCGTCGCGTGGCGATTGACGAGCGTAATATCCAAGGTCTGCCATTCGCCCGGAGGTTTCTCCGCGGCCATCTTGGGACTGATGCGACTATAGATCGCGCCCATATTGTGGGAGTCGAGGGATTTGCCGTGGGAGTCGAACACCTGCACCTCATAAATCCCGCGCAAATAGATACCGCTGTTGCTGCCCTTGGGGACATTGACCTCGAGCTTCAAATTGAAGTCTTCGAATTCGCGCTCCGTGCGGAGATTCGCGGTGCGAACCTTCGGTTGCCCAGGCACATCAGCCGGAGGACGGTTCGCGAGGGTGCCGTTTTCGACGGACCAGGCGCTCTTTAGATTGGATTCTTTCGCGACCCAGCCGGACATATCCTTGCCGGTAAACAACGGGATCGGAGCGCCATATTTTACCTTGGCCAGGTCGGGCCGGGGCGGAAGCGCCGGAATGCGTTTGCCGGTGAATTCAACGCGATCGAAACCCTGGCCATTCGGCCGGGGCGCAACACGTGTTCCCCTCAGGGTGTCGCCTTCGATCTTGGCGGTGATCGTCGCGGTCAGCTGATGCTTGCGAACCACTTTGCCACTCGCGTCTTTGCGCTCGAGGTCGGTCACGCGTGTCGCGGTCAGAACGCCATCCGCGATCGTGACACTCGAAAGCGGCAGCACACTTCCCCCGCCCCAAAGCAGCGAGCCATCGAGCCAGTTATTTTCTTTCTTCACTTCCAGCCAGCCCGCCGCCGAGGGCAGGGTTAGCGCCCAACTCCCGAGGAAGGCATCATTGGCGTTCGCACCGCGGAGGAGGCCAGCACCGAAGACGGTCGCCAGCACCATTAACCAAACTCGTTTTGTGGTAATCATAGAGGTAAGTAAGTTCAACGACGGGCTCTGGTGAAGTCGAGCCGGAGTGGGAGGCCGGAGGTGAGAGATGAAGCGTTGAGGATTGAGCGCAAGACCGGCGGATCGATGCGACTCACCTTTCATCTTTCATCGCTCAACGTCTCTTCGCCCGGCGTCCTCACCACTGCAGCCGGTCGGACGGCCACTCGAGGCGGCGCGCGGTGTTGCGCGCCCAGGACCAGTCGTCCGGGTTTCCACGCGTGATTTTCACCGGGCGCTGCTCCGCGGAAACCGCCACCGCTTGCGGCACGTCGAGAAAACGCAGCACGTTGAGATAATCCGGCCCGGTGTGATGCGACGCAGGCGGAGCAATCAGTTCGAGCGATGAAATCGAATCGCTAAACAAAGAGGCATACAACGCGTTGACCGCCTGATTGCGTTCCCCTGCAAGCTGAAGCGCCGCGCCCGGACCGACCACGGCCGGCTGCCGAACGGTTTCGATCGCCCGTCGAATATCCCATACCCGCATGCCTTCCAGCGTCTGGCCCAAAAGCATATAGCGCCGCAACACATGGGTTCGGGCACGCTCATCGCCACTCCATCGCGTCGGCCCGACCCCGCGCGGCGGCAGATAGGCCAGCGTGATCTCGCCTCGCTCCACCTGCGCGAAGAGCTCGCGATGATGCGCCGAGGGCGCCTGCTGGCTGACGGGCGCATCGGCGCGCAACCCCAAGCGAGCGCGCCATTGCAGCGGAACCGAGGCCGCAAGTTCGGCCCAGCCCTGCTCGTCCAAGACATGCAAGCGCACCGGCTTGGCCTCCGCGTCGGAACGAGCCGGTGACGCCGCCGCTGAGGTTCCCGTGAAGACCAGGAGCGGCAAACGCACAGCCCCTTGCGTGGTGAATTCCCAGGTGGTCAGCGTCAGGGCGCCGGACGATTCCCGACTCACCTGCGTTGCATCCAACGATTCGCCCGCCGCGGGCCAGCCGGCAAAGGATTTCTCCTGCAAGGCCGTGCGCCAGCCTTCCTTTTGCGCGGACCACTCCGCCTGGTTGGCGGGTACCGCGGGCGCGGCCGCAGGCACGAAAAATTCGTGCGCCTTGGTCGTCCGCTCATCGGCGGGCAGCGTGGTAAACACCCGCAGGTCGGCCGGCTTGAAAAATTTCTCCGCCGCCACCGAAATCAGCGGCTCCTCGCCTTTGAGAAAACGATTGAACCAGCGAAACGTCGGCACCTGCAAGTCCTGCGTGTCCTTATGGGGGCCTTCCGTAATCAGCAGGCCGAGCTTGTCGCTCGCGTTATAGAGACCGTAGATCGCCGCGACTTCAGTATGGACCCGCACCACGCCGTCCAGCGGGAAAATTCGATCCTTGTCGGAATTCGCGAGGAGCAGCGGTCGCGGGGCAATCAACGCCGCCAGCTTGGAAAAGTCCCAACGGAAGGTATTCACCATGTACATACAGTCGCAATGGCCGGCCACGCAGCCGTCCAGGACGTGATTGCGCAGATCAGTGATACCCGCGACGGGCACGACCGCCTTGACTCGCTCGTCGAGCGCCGCGGTGTACCACGAATACGATCCGCCACCCGAGCGCCCCGTCATTCCGAGTTTGCTCCCATCGACCTCGGGCCGCGACTGCAAGTAATCGAGCGCCCGCATCGAGTTCCACGCCTCGACTCCGACCGGCGTGTAGCCCCGTGAATTCCACCAAAACATACCTTCACGATGCGTGCCGTGATGAAGGCCCGACAGCTCGCCGAGCTGAATCGTATCGATCGTGAGGCAGACATAACCATGCCGCGCGAACCAGGCGCCGTGATGTTGATAGGCGGTCTTGTTACCGTAGTTCACGCCCTTTTCCTCCACCCGCGCATGGCCACAAACATACAGAATGGCGGGCAATTTCCCGGTTATATTCTTCGGCACGTAGAGATTACCCGTCACATACAGACCGGGCATGGACTGAAAGTGCAGCTTCTCGACGAAGAACTCCGGATGCTCGAGCCGACCGGTAATGGTCGGCTTCATGTCTGTCCGCTCTGGATACGGCAGCAGCCCCAGCATCTCCTGCAGTTGCGCCCGATAGGTCTCCCGCTCGCGGGTCCAATCGCCGAGCGTTTTCACGTTGGCATACGTCCGGGCATTCACGCGCGTGGTTTGGTCCTCGAAGTAGGCGCTCAACATCCGGTCGCCCGGAAGATCAGCGGTCGCCGCGCGCGACCACAAATCGCCCGAAACCAACAGCAAAAATGCGGACACCACCAAGCGCGCGGGTGAGAGCGAAAGCATGCGGTACACTCAAAAGCAGTTCCGCCCGTACATCCAGCCGGTTTCTCGATTCGGCGATGCGGAGGCGCCGTTGATGATCTAAGGGGCGGGATTTAAGTACCGGGACTTTCGATCTGAGATTCGCGATTTAAACGCTGGGATCGTGATCTGGAGTTGGACATAAGACGGCAAATCTCAACCGGGCGTTACCCCGCAGAATTTTCGGGCTTTTTCCGAGGCGATCCTGCTTGAGAACCGCCGTTCGACGGCGACCTGTGTAACATGATCTCCGGCTACCCCGTCGAGTTTCCACTGCGTGCTTTCGGCCGCATTGCGATTGTCGATGACAACCCCGACGACGTTTTCTTTTGTCAACACCAGCTGCGCCGCATCGGCGTCACCTGCCCCATCTGTACCTTCGGCGACGGGCTCGAGGCCATGACTTTTTTCCGTCAGGCCGCGGCGGTCGAAGATCGCGGGCTGCTCCCGGAGATTCTGTTTCTTGATATCAATATGCCGGGCGCGACCGGCTTTAGCGTTCTCTGCTGGGTGCGCGAACAGGAATTCCTAAAGTTCGTTAAGGTCGTGATCCTCTCCGGCTCCGGCGATCCGGGCGATGTCTCTCTTGCCGGCGAGTTGTCCGCCGATGCGTATGTGGCGAAACATCCGTCGCCGAGCAAACTGGCGCAGCTCATCGCCCGGATTGCGCCCGGCTTGATTCCCCCCGATCGCGGCGCGCTGAATCGCGCAGAGCCATCGCGCATCCTCTCCGAGACGGAGCCCGAAGCCGACCCAGTGCACGCTGACGATCACCGCTCGCGGGCCGCTTAGCTCCGAAGTGAGACAGACATTCCTGTCTGTCCGTCAGCGAGCCCACGGATTTAGCGGGCGCTGGCCGATGCGGCGTGACAAGCCACCCCAAAACCCTGCTCAATTGCGAAGTGCGCACGCTTGCCCTTCGCCACGCAGAATTGTTCCGCCTTGAGCTTCATACCCGGATGCCCTTCCGCTACGGCATTGCGACGTTGACGCAATTGCCGCACGCCATTCTCCGACTCACCTTCGAGATCGACGGCGTGATGCAGCACGGCATCGCGGCCGACAACCTGCCCCCCAAGTGGTTTACGAAGAACGCCGCGCGCGATCCTTCCGAGGAGATCGCGGAAATGTTCGTCGTCATCCGCGCCGCGTTGGACCACGCGCGCGCGATCCAAGCGGAGACGCCATTCGCCTTCTGGCAGGCGTTATACGACGCCCAATCCACTTGGGCCAAGGCCCATGAACTCGCTCCCCTGCTTGCTCATCTCGGTACCAGCCTGGTGGAACGGGCGATGATCGACGCGTTCTGCCGCACGCGCGGCACGACCTTCGCCAACGCGTTGCAGGAAAATTTATTAAAGATCGATCTCGGCAGCCTGCACTC
>CAYVDZ010000302.1:5914-6589 GCA_964450575.1 uncultured Opitutus sp. | reverse complement strand
CCTTGCTGGCCTTGCTGGCCTTGCTGGCCTTGCTGGCCTTGCTGACCTTGGCTACCTTGCTGGCCTTGGCTCCCTTGTTGTCCGCCCTGTTGAATCGAGGCAATTTGCTGGCCCTGTTGCCCGCCCTGCTGGCCTTGTTGGCCACCTTGTTGACCCTGCCCACCGCCGGCAAGTTGTCCGGCGCCACCTGCTTGCTCGCCGCCGCTCTGTCCGCCTTGGCCATCGGCCCCTCCACGTTCAGAGCCGTTCTGTCCGGCCATGGATCCCTCTTGTCCGCCAGGCGGTGAGCCACCAAACGCATAGTTGTCGCTGCCGTTAGGCGTTCCGTCCCCATCCGAATCTGAATCCTGCGCGTTGGGGATTCCATCGCCATCCATGTCCTCATCCTGACCATTGCGGATACCGTCCCCGTCGAGGTCACCATCAGGTCCTTCACGGCCGTCGGCGGAAACGCGGGCCATCCCGCCTGAACCCCCGCCGCCATCGCCGCCTTTGCCGTAGACACCGGAAAAAGTGAAACGCACGAAATCAACCTGGCTCGTCGAAAGGGCCGCCCGGTTCCGGATGGCCGCATCGCGCACGGCCTCCATCTCCCACTTCCGCTTGCGCGCATCTTCCCGCTCGGCCAGCGGACCGAAAAGATACGTGAGGTTTTCGTGTCGGTAGCGCACATAC
>CAYVDZ010000302.1:5395-5904 GCA_964450575.1 uncultured Opitutus sp. | reverse complement strand
GCCCCATGCCCGTGATGTTAATGCCCGAATACTTCTGGCGAAAATCATCGGCCGGCAGGTTCCAAAGATCCTCGATCGCGTCAGCGGGAAAGATCATCGTGACCGCGCGCAAACCCGAAACGGTTGCAGCCAAAACGAGTCCGACAAATAGGAAGCGAAGCAGTCTCACGCGTGTTCGTACTAGAAGGTTAGGAGGGTTCTGATCACTGAGGAACAGAAGAGAAGTTACAGCCCCGCCGGCATCACCTGTCCTCGTTCAGCGCCACGATTGGAGTTACTGCCGGTCGGAGCTTTGCCGCCCGTGGCCGTCGTCTTTTCATGCTGCTGCGACTTGCCAGATTGTTGTTGTTGACCCACGACACTGGGCGCGTTCGCCACCGTCTGAATCTGCATCGCCGAATCGCCGATCGAGACTTGTTGCGGCTTCTCGCCGATCGCACCCTGCTCGGGTCCACCACCCTGCCCCTGCAATTCCGCGACCTGCTGGCCGCGTGGCTGACCATTCTGAT
>CAYVDZ010000302.1:0-5385 GCA_964450575.1 uncultured Opitutus sp. | reverse complement strand
CTCCGGAACCATCGGCCTGTTTTCCCGCCGCGTCCGGATTCTCCGGGCCTTCCGAGCCGCCGCCGGCCTGAGGTATTGTCGGTGGAGGTGGCACTGCCGGTTGTTGCCCCTGCCCGCCGCCTCCGGCAATCGGCGGCATTCCCATCGACGATCCGCCGCCCTGACCTTGGCCTTCCTGCTGAGGCTGCTGTTGATTCTGCGGGCCCCCCACGCGACCATTTCGGGCGTTCTCGTCTCCAGGAAGTTCAAAATCCCCCACCATGCCATACTCCGGCCGCTTCTCGGCCGGGTGGTTCGATCCGTCCAGCAAAGCCGGATCCGGCAACGTCCCGCGCGTGGCGGAACTGGCGCGGGGGGGGGGTGCGTTTCGCTTGGTCGTCGTCGCAGTGGCATTTCGATCTCCACCCGAGGCGGGACGGATCGGTGCCGCAGCCCAGACGCTGGACGTCAGGACAACCAGAGCAAGCGCAGTGGAACGGGAGCGAAAGGCTCTATTACTCATGAAGGAATCAACCACGGGCGGAAACATTGCAGGTAACGGTCACCGTTGGCGGCGGGGTACCATTACGAACTTGGAGGGTCATCTGGACATCCCGATATCCACGGCGCCGACCAATGATTTCGTAGTCTCCCGGAAGAATCTTGATCACCTCGGTCTCAAACTTGCTCGGCTGCCGATAGTTCGTGATCTGAACCCAAGTATCGCCGTCAGACCTAAACGTCACCTCCACTGGCTTGTTCTGCGCCATCAGAAGCGCATGCAGCTGGTTCACCCGCTCGCTGTTGACGAGGTACGAAGGCTTGACCGCCATCGCCTCATTGAAGCGACGGATCGCCGCCTGGAAGTCGGCCTTGTTAGCGAGCTGTTCCGCCGCCTGCACATAGCCCTCATATTGGAGGAGCGCACGGATTACCGTACCGGCACGCGTGTAGCCGGCGCGCGCCTCTTCCTGGTCAGGTTCGAGCTGAAGCGTCTCATAATAAGCGTTACGTGCCTCGCGCCACTGGTAGTTCTTCTCGAACTCAAAGGACTTCGCCAACGCTTTTTGCACGGCTTCCTTGTGCGCACTCTCGCGAGTCGACTTCAACCGTGCTTCGACGTCGCTCTTCTTCGGATAAACCTTGAGAGCCTTTTCATACTCGGCGATGGCAACCGGCCAGTCTTTGGCTTGCACCGCCGCATCGGCCGCATCCTTGGCCGCGGCAAATTTGGTTTCCTTCTCCAAGCGCCCAGCACGCGCCTGACCTTCCTGCGCCGCAGCCGAGAACGCATCGAGTGCAAAGGCATTTTTGTACGATTCGGCCGCGCGGGCGTACTGCCCCTCTTTTTCGAGCGAAGCGCCCTGCTGCAATAGTGCGTAAACGCGATCGATGTTCTCCGAGCGCTTGATGCCCTGCACGGCGACATCGTTGCCGGGTGATTTTCCCAAGACCGCCTCAAACGCGTTTCGCGCGCCCTCTTTAGCTCCGGCGGCGAGCGCTTTCTGCCCACTCAGCAGATTGTCGTGCACGTACCCGGTCAGCACTTCTTCGGCCCGTTTCAGCTCAGCAAACCCGCGATCGAAAATCGTTTTCGCGCCCGTGAAGTTGCCGTCGTTTAACAGCTGGCGCCCCGTACCGGCTGCTTCAAACGCCGCATCCAACATTCCGGGCGCCAAGCTGCGTGCGAGCTCAAGATCCTTGATCCGGAGGAGAATCTTGTCGTAGGACTGCCGCGCTTCCCCCTTGATCTTAACGTTGGTCGTGAAGGCATCGATCTCGCGATTCAGCCGTTCGAACACCGCGAACGAGCGGGAAAATTCATGAGAGCGCAGCAACGTCTCACCTTCGGTGAAGGACTTTTCCATCAAGATCATCTCCTGCAATTGCAGCGGATGATCCGGCGGAATCCGGCGTAGTTCCGACAATGCCTTGGACGTCAGCTCGTACGCTTGATCAGCCTTCGCCCGGCTAATGAAAGCGGAGCTCGCATCGTTGACGTCAGGTGCACCCACCACCAGCGCGGTACGAGGGCTAAAGATGTCCGGACCCAGTACCAACTGAGCGACGCGGCTGACAACTGCTGCGACCAGCAAAAGGCCGAAGAAGCCGCCTACACTCCACGCCAGAATACGTTTCCACGTCCAGCGTTGGCGCACTTGTTCCTGGCCGGCATCCGGATTCCAATGGATGATTCGACGCTTTTTCCCTGCGTTGGACTCGATTTCCTCAGGCATGGTAATTTTGGACCTACGTGGTTTCGATTCGAGACGGTTAGACGAAGAGAGGGGTCTCTTCGTTCAGTTAGGGTCGAACTTGAGTGACACGATAATGCCAGGATCATGCCAAAACGCAAAGCGCATTCCGATTTTCCCAGGAACCTTTTTCGTAACAAAATAGTCGCAGGGTGTATCAGCCGTGCACTTGCCGAAAAACCGGGTGCGTATTAATTACAAATTAGTTTCCACCCACGACTCCGCTCCCATGAAAACGTCCCTTCGTTGCGTGCTCGTTCTTCTCGTCACCAGCTTGATGGCCGGGTGCTACCAAGTACCCGTCACCGGCCGCCGGGCCGTGAATCTGGTCGACGATAAAGACGTGACAAAAATGAGCGTCGCCATGTTCGAGGACATGAAACGTCGTTATCGACTCTCCCGGGACCAAGATCGAATCGCCCAATTGCAGCGCGTCGGCGAGCGGCTTTCCCGAGTTGTTTTTTGGGATATGCCGGATGCTGACTGGGAATTTGTGGTCTTCGATGTGCCGCAAATCAACGCCTTCGCGATGGCAGGCGGAAAAGTGGGCGTGTTCTCCGGGCTCTTCAAGATTGCCTCGACGGACGACCAGCTGGCCTCCGTCATCGCTCACGAGATTGCCCACGTCACGGCCAAGCATGTGCACGAAAAGCTTTCCCAAGAGTTAGCGGTGAACACGGTTGGTGCCGTCGGCGTCATCGGCCTGGGCGTCAGCGGCGCCCCCAGCATCACCACCGCGGCGCTCAGCCAGGCCTACGGACTTTCCACCGGCGTCGGAGCACTCGCCTTCGATCGCGCCAAGGAGAAGGAGGCGGACTATATCGGCTTGATGTACATGGCGCGGGCGGGCTACGATCCGCAGGCCGCCATCACTGTTCTCGAGGCCCTCGAGGCCGCGTCAGCGAGTGAACCGGCCCAGCCCGCGATTCTGTCCACGCATCCCACGCATCCGGAACGCATCATTCAATTGATGGATGCGATGCCGAAAGCACTCAAAGAGCTGTCGAAAAGCAGCGCGACCAAGGCTGCGCCCGTTATTGTGAAATAACCCCGGCAGGCGACTCGGGTGCTAGCACCATCGCGCGACAGCATCCGCGTCTCCCCGAGAGCGTAGCTATTGTTCCCGTGACGCGCACCGCGGTATCGCACGAACATCGGAGTTCAGTCCGTTGGGATCACGAGACGCCCCCCAAAAAAAAGGGCGGGCCGAAAAAGGCCCGCCCGAAAGCGCTCATTTAATTTCCAGACACCGCTTGATCAGTCCCGGCGACCCGACAGGAGGAGCAGGATGTGCAACAAACTTCCCAGCGCCGCCACAAATGCCGCCACGTAAGTCAAAGCGGCGGCATCCAAGGTCTCATTGACGCCTTCCATTTCGTCGCGATCAACGATGCCCAGATTCACCAGCTGTGCTTTAGCGCGCCGGCTGGCGTCGAACTCGACGGGCAGGGTGACGAATTGGAACAACACGATCACGCCAAGGGCGATCGCCCCGATCGTCAGCAAGGTACCGCCCAACGCGGAGCTAATCAGAACGATGCCAAGGATCAGCAGAAAATTAGCCGCTCCGGCCGCGATCTGCGTCGCGGGAGCAAGCGTCTGCCGCACCGTCATCATGCTGTAGCCCACCTTGTGTTGAATGGCGTGACCGGCTTCGTGTGCCGCCACTCCGAGAGCCGCCAAGCTTGTGCCGTGGTAATTGTCGTGCGACAAAGCCAGACGCTTGTGCATCGGATCATAATGATCCGACAACTGCCCGGGAACCTCGACGATTTGCACGTCACCGATCCCTGCGGAATCCATTACGGCCTGCGCGGCTTCACGACCCGTGATGCGACCGCGCGACTGAATTTGGACGTTCTTCCCGTACGCGTTGCGGATGCGGAACTGCGCATAAAGGCCGAACAGCATGGGAACGATAATCAGGACGATCCAGATAAGCATGGTAGAAGAATAAGATGAAGGTGACAGACAATCAAGAGCCCAACGCTGAGTCGGGCATGGCGGAACTTAACCAATTTGATGGATTTGCCAGTGCAAATCGACGTAAATGGAAACGGCACCGCCCCCTTCCAAAAAGCGGGCGGCACCCGAAAACCTGATTAAGCTAACGCGGGAACATCCACCCACCGCCGCTCGGCCCATGATTTCAGGCCAAGTTCAGCGAGTTGAACACCCTTGGCTCCTTCCAGCATCGACCACGGAAACGGATCGTTTTTGACCACGTGCTTCAGGAACAACTCCCACTGCACCTTGAACGCGTTGTCGTACGAACCCTGATCCGGAACGGTTGGCCAGCCATCGAAATACTTGATCGGGCTATCCACATCCGGATTCCACAAGCACCGAGGCGTCGCCGAGAGATGCTGCGCCACACAGTTCCGTAGCCCCGCCACCGCGGTGCCATGCGTGCCATCCACCTGCAGCGTCAGCAGATCGTCGCGGCGCACCCGCACACACCAGGAGGAGTTGAAATTACAGATGACTCCATTGTGCAGCTCAAAGGTCGCGTAGGCGGAATCGTCCGCCGTGGCCTTGTAAGCCTTGCCGGCTTCATCCCAGCGCTCCGGAACGTGAGTCGCGCCCACGCAGGTGAGCGACTTCACTTCGCCAAAGAGGTTTTGGATGACGTACTGCCAGTGACAGAGCATATCGACGATGATGCCGCCGTCGTCCTCCTTCCGATAATTCCAGGACGGACGCTGCAACTTCTCGTGTTCTCCCGTGAACACCCAGTAACCAAACTCACCGCGCACCGAGAGGATCTTCCCGAAAAAGCCGGTATCGATCAGGTACTTCAACTTGAGCAAACCAGGGAGCCAGAGCTTGTCCTGCACCACTCCGTTCTTCAGGCCTGCCGCGGTCACTTCCTGCGCGAGCGCCAACGCTTCCGCCGAACTGGTCGCCGTCGGCTTCTCGCAATAAATGTGTTTCCCCGCCGCAATCGCCTTGCGCACGCCCACCGGGCGCTGACCCGTCAAGGTCGCGTCGAAATACACCGTGTTCGCCGCGTCGGCCAACGCCGCGTCCAAATTCGTCGTGTAACGCTTCACGCCGGCGCGCGCCGCCAGGGCCGCGAGCTTGGATTCACTGCGGCCGACGAGGATCGGATCCGGCATGATGACTTCAGCGTCGCCGAGCTTGATGCCGC
>CAYVDZ010000301.1:0-6591 GCA_964450575.1 uncultured Opitutus sp. | reverse complement strand
ATCCTCTCGTCGTTGGATTTGGGTTCGGCATGGTTCGCCGCCCATCGTAGCAGAAACACGCCGTTGAGTTACGCACGCTTGCCGAAGCTACACGATGCATCGCGGCCAAACATTGGCACCGGAGATCCTTACCGCGTTTGACGCTGGCCGGAACTGACGGGTGCTGACGACCGCGCCGCCTGCACTGTCATATTAAACTGATAGGAATGATCCGACTCGTACCCCGGTGGAAGCAGGCACCACAACAGGTGATAATGACCGGCGGGTCGATTGTTGCCCATTGGGTTCAAACCGTCCTTGACGCCCGGTGGGGCCGATCGGCCCTATTACGGCAGGGCCAATTAAACGGCCATTCGGCCCTTAGCAACCCGCCTGAATGTGTTAGTATGCATAAGTGAATTCGAACAATAAACAACATTGCCCCCGGCAAAAAAAGTGGCCGTTCCACCGCCAACACGGTGGGCTTTCCCTGGTCGAAGTAATGATTGCAACCAGTCTGCTCACCGCCGTCCTGCTGGGCTTTCTTGGCACATTCGTTCAGTCGCGTCGCACGACCGAAGGCGCAGTGATGCACGCGGCTACAACGAGCCTCGTGTATGGTATCGTAGAACAAATCAAGGCACTTGACTATACCACGCTGGTTCCGAGCGTGACGGTGGACAGCCTAGCGCCCGTCGCCTCGACGCCGCCTTACATTCGGGTCCGAATCAACCAGGATCAGGTCGTCTGGTTGCGCGCGGTCCTCACCCCGTCCACCAGCACCCCGGCGGCGCCCACCTCCACTCCGGGAATCGAGGCAACGGCCGCGAGTTTGGGCGCCATCGATAATATTATTGGACCACTTCCCCTCTCCTCCGTTTCCGGAGCGCGCTCCCAGCCCCTGACCATCAACCTGTGGCTGTGGATTGACGAGATGCCAGACACCACCCGGGACGTCGTACAAGTGAAGCGGATCACCCTCGTTTATACTTATACCTATAACGATGGCACCCGGCTTCGCACCGTGCGCGATCGAGAGGTCTTTATCCGCACCCGCTTCGATCTATGAAACACCATTTCCACGCCTCCGCTCCTGCGAACAAATCGGGTGCCTACACCCTGGTTGAGATCCTGATTGCCATGAGCCTAACGACGCTGGTCATGACCATGGCTCTTGGCGTATTTACCACTTCACTACGGGCGATGTATCGGGATATGCAACGTCTGGCCACGGACGCCTCGTTACGCAGTTTCACCAGTCAAGTTGCCAAAAAGACCCTCGATTCAACCGAGTTCTATGTGTTCTCCGATCATCGAAAGCTCGATGGATCCGTCGACCTCGCCGCCGATGTATCCGCCCTCGATCCCGATGGTGGAGTGTTCCAAGCCTTCGGAGACTGTCTGGTACTCGTGACCCGCATCTCGACCGCGGGCACCGCCAATGTCCGGCAGTTTCGCATCTACTACCGCGCAACGACCGGTACCTCGCACAATATCGATGCCCAGGCACCCATTCGCTACTTTGAGAGCAGTGACTACGGCGCCTCCGGCACGTCCACGTCGCTCACCGCATTGTTGAACGCAGTAAACCTGAACGCGGATGCGAATCTGACCGGATCCAAACAGATGGTGCAAAATTCCCGCGGCCGCCTGCGCACGCCCGCCCCCACCACCGGTCCCGTCTGCTATCCGATCTTTTCGACCGAATCAGCCACCACGACGCCGACCAACGAAAGCGTCTCCATTAATGTGGAAATCATCAACGGCACCACCGCCAACAATCTTCTCTCCAGCAGCAGCTTTCACTATACCATCTCCCCGCGGAGATAATCGTCATGAAACTCCAACTCCCCGCTCCTGTCCGGCAACGTGGCTCCGCCCTGATCGCGGTCGTCATGTTTACATCCATTCTCGCCCTGCTTTCAGGCAGCATGCTCTTATATTCAATGAGCGAGCGGCGGTCCAACGAACGCCTCCGCCTGCTGCTTCGAGCCCGCAATATGGCCGAAAATGTGGCGGTCTACGCCGCCGAACAACTGACGACCAAACTCTATCGCCTCCGCAGCAGCTCTCCCATCGCCTTCCTGACGGGCTCGAATCTGATTCATCTTCCCCCGGACAGCGTCCTCGATACGGAGTTCTCCGATCCGACGGACGTCGAGGTTCGTGCCGGGCTCGTTTCCAGTACCGGTCTTGTCTTTGTGGATCCGGCGGATACCGCCAATGCTGGCAATCCGAACATTGGTCTCTACGTCAGCACGAGTTCTGTGCCGATTATCGCGAAATCAACCATGCGGCACTCGGCGCTGGGTTCGATCACCGCTCAGGCGGAGCAGGACCTGCAGGTGGCGATGATTCCGCTGTTTCAGTTCGGCATGTTCTACAATATGGACCTTGAGCTGTTCCCCGGGCAGAACCTCGTAATTACCGGCCCGGTGCACACCAATGGCCGACTCCTCGCCCGCGGTGAAGTCGGTGGCTCCGCCACGATAACCTTTAGCGATCGCGTGACTGCCGCCGAAGGTCTCTACGCGGACGGTCAGGCCCGAGTGGCCTATCGCCGTCGCGACGGAAGCACCGTTGCAGGTGGTGGCGGCACGGGCGCCGTATACTATTCCTCCACGAGTGGCACTCAAACCAACCTGAAAGGCGGAGGCGGATCGATCTGGCGCGATCAGATGTGGGGGGGAACCACTGAAACAACCACCACGACCAATCAATTCAAGGCGTTCGCCACTTCAACCTACACGGGCAACGTCCGCACCAATGTCCATGGCGTAACCAAACTCGAGCTTCCAGCCATCGGCAGCTACCAGGAAACGAACGATCCGAGCACCACCGAGGACGACCGTAACAACGGTCGGGAGATCGTTGCCGCCCCGGATCCCAGCGACAGCTCCGGGGTCGTGGTAAGCAAGTTTTCCCGCAATACCGGTCTATATATTGTCGTAAACCCCGACGATAATCAGAGAACCGGGCGGCTTCCCAATGGCAGCGCGATCTCGCTGCTCCCCCGCTCGTACCGTTGCTTTCTGAACCGAGTTCAAACGGACGGTACGCACACGCTCCAGGAGGTTATCCTACCCGGACAACCCAGCTATGGCTATGATGATAATGGAACCGTGGCGAACCTTCTGGATGATATCATGTATCAAAATAATCTGCCGAATCGCTTTACGGATAAGACCGCCGTCGGCCTCAACCAGGTCCTTCGCATTCCCGGTAGCGGACGACCCGTCGATGCACCGGTATCGACGACTTACGCCCTCGCAACGGCCACGACCGGCTATGCCACGGGCGCCGCTTCTTTAACCACATTTCCCGACGCCTATTTCTACGACCTCCGGCGAGCCAACAACAATTCCGGCTATCCTTACGCCCGGGCGACCAACTCCTATGATCCCCGGCCAATCGCCAAGATCGACTTTGACCTCACTCGTTTTAAAATGGCTGTCGAACGCACCGTGAGCACCGCCACTGCGGTCACGATCTATGATCCGAACACACCGGCGGCCGGCAACTGGTCACGGTCGATCTTTAATTCCAGCGCCTCGGCCGCGAGCATCCGCCTCGGCGTCAACTATGGATCGATCACGGATTTCAGCGGCTTCCCTAATAATAATAATCCCACTACGCCGGCGTACTGGTCCGACCCCTTTAAGCTCTATTTCGCCCCGGCCGATCCTGCTGATCCGGTCATTCTTTCCGACCCGGAGACCTTTGCGGTAACCGCCGGCCACCTCATCAGCACGACGGGACCTAGTCCGTGGTTCGATGGGGTCACGGTCTATATCCATTCGGTGGATGCCGAAGTTCGTGCCCAAACTGCGGGAACCCCCAACCGCATCGACTCGGCCGTGCGGCTTTGGAACGGACGCGGCAACATTGTTTCGCTGAGTAGCATCACCTATCCAGGCCGGACCGGATTCAGTTTCGCGACCAATGACGCGGCGTATATTGTCGGTCACTTCAATGCCGACGGCACGGTAAATGCCACCGCCACCAACACGACCAACCCGGGCGGTTATAGCGCTCGATATCCCGATTCCACCAGCGAACGACTTGCCTGCGTGATGGCCGACGCGGTCACCATCCTCTCTCAGCCGACCTTCAACTCCAGCTACGTTCAAATCGGTGGATGGAACGACGCACTCAGTGCCCATCGCGTTTCAAGTTCAAGTTACTCGACAAGCTGGCGGACCGCCAATCCAAGCAGTTCAAACCAATACGAAGGCGTCAGCTCCTCGAAAATCCCCTCCGTCATGCCGCATTTGAGCACCGCTGGCGGCGGCACAGCCCGGACGTTGAAGTTTGGTGCCGCAACAACGGAAGTTTCGTGCGCGCTCCTGGTCGGCATCGTACCCAGCAATCACAATCCCACCGGCCTCACCGACGGCCCGCCCAGCACCGGTGCGAATCAGCAATATAGCGGAGGCGCCCACAACTATCCCCGGCTGATCGAGTCCTGGCGCAACATCAGCCTTTATATTCGCGGCTCGATGGTCGCCTTGTTTGAGAGCCGCGTCGCGCTGGAACCATGGAACCTTCGGGTCTATCAGGCCCCTGATCGGTTCTGGGGCCTGCACCAATCACTTCGTGATCCGAACCACGATCTCCCGCTTGAGCCCGTCGTGCTCAACGCGCAGCGCATGCGCTACACGGAGATCACTCCATCCGAATACAGTGCAATGAAAACGACGATTGAGGCGCTGCCGCATTGAACGGGTGTCGCCGCGAGTGCGGTCGCTCCCAATGCACCAAGTACCCCCGGCGCCTCACAGCATTAGTGCCGGTGCCGCTCGTAATGCTGCCGCAGCAGATCTTTCCCGTAATCATTTCCATTGGGCGTGCGGACCACGACATGGATGTGATCCCGAATCGGCTGCTGCGGATTTGAGGCCAGGTGACGCGTGTTGGCCGGCCTCTGATGGTCGAACTCGATCAACAGCACCGGACTGTGAATCCGGTAATAGAACACGCTCTGGTCATCACTGCCGCCGATCCAGGCGAAATGCGTGCGATCGAGGTTCGCCTGCACTTCGGCCATCTTCACCTCGGCATGCCCGTGACTCGCATTGTTCGCGTAGAGTCCGATCAGCTCGAGCAAACCCGCCCGCTGCGCCGGAGTGAGGTCGCGCCCACTGATCCCCGCATAGTCGAGCACAACATTGTCCTTAAACGCCTCGGTCAAATTGTTGTTTCCCGTCTTGTTTACATCCAACACCGTCTTCTTCCGCTGCCCGGGATCTAGCGACCGCAGCAGCGCCAACCCGCGATCCTGCTCTCCCTGCAGAATGACCGTGCCTTGGTATTTCCCGGCCCGCGCCACCACCGGCTCCGAGCCGACAAACACCGGTGACATGACCACCTGATCACCCAGCACAAAGTAATTGATGATGAGGTGATGCCCATCGATCTGCCAGCCCCACGGCTTGGTCGCGGAGGGCTCGCCCATGATGGTGATCCAATAAAGCCACTCGCCATACTCCACGAAATTGTCCCGGTTGAGTTCACCCAGGGTGTGATTGAGTTTCATGATGTCCTGCGACAGCTTCAGCCCTTTCACGCTGAGTGAGGCCCGCATCAAGCCAAAGGCCGCCGTCCGCTGCGTCTCCGACATCTCGTCGAACCCCACGCCCTGGCGGGTATAGCGGTGAACGTTCATCCATCTCCTCCACTCGATATCATCGACCGGAAACGTCGTCTTCTTTTTCTGCTCCGCCGTCAGCGCGGCGAGAAACGCCTCCGCCGCCTTCCGTACCGGCTCAGTGGATACACCCGTCGGGCGAATCGGAAAGAGGCCCGCCTCTACGGTGCCGTGAGTCGTGAGGCCACGAAACGGGTCGGCGAGCGCCGCGGCTTCGCGCGACGCGGGTCCACCCGGGCCGGGCGCTTGCGCGTACGCCGATCCGACGGGCAATGATACTGCAGCCAAAAGCAATGATAGTTTGGGGTTCATGGGGTAGAAAAGCATGGGGGGAATCAGCCGCCAATCCATGGCGCCGTCCGGCCCCATGGCCAGATCGGGGATGCACGACTAAGTCTCGATCAAACGTGAAATAAACCGGCAACCACTGTGAAAGTCTTAGCTTCGGGGCCGGTAAGCCTGATTCTGTTCCCCTGACTTTCGTCAGGTTCGGTCGTCATTTCTCTCGGGTCATCGTGCGACGACCCGTCGCGTCGAAGCTCGCCTGCTTGCGCGTTTGAGCCGGGACGGATGCAGCATACCCGTGGCTATTGGACGAGCCGCCCAGCCACCTATTTTGCCTTGCACCGGAAGGGGTTTTTCGTGCCGCCGACGTCACCGTCGGCGCGGTGGGCTCTTACCCCACCTTTTCACCCTTGCTGTCCTGGTTCCCGAACGCCCGCTTTCGCGCGCGTCCGGTTTTCAGCAGCGGTATATTCTCTGTGACACTGTCCGTCAGCGCGCCTTGACGCGCGCTGCCCGCACTTGCGGTTAAGCTCGTGCGGCATCCTGCCCTGCGGTGTCCGGACTTTCCTCTCCGAATTATATAAAGCGGACGCGGTTTTTACCCGCGCCTGGGATCAAAGAACTCGGAGCGACGACCAGGCCCCGAAGCTAAGCCGGGAAACGTGCGCGCCCGCCTCCGC
>CAYVDZ010000300.1:0-6604 GCA_964450575.1 uncultured Opitutus sp. | reverse complement strand
CGGTTACCGTCCAAGGGGCAGGCATCGACCAAACAATCATCAATCAAAGCGCCACCGCCCGGACCGGCTTTGGTAGCTCGTTCATATCATTGGCAAGCGGGGCGACGATTCGCAAGCTGACGATTATTGGGGCGAATATACAGGGTGGCGTTTTCGCCACTGGCACAGCTATGGATTGGAGGATCAGCGAGGTTAAGTACGTGCAATACAGTGGCCGGAACCCTTACTTTGTTTTCGCTCAATACTCTCCCCGCGGCTTGATTGACCAATGCGACATCACGGGTGGCGCGGGTAACTCCGAGTTGGTGTTCGCCCGCGGGCCTTCCGACGCTTGGAATCTGACTTCCCCAGTCGGCACGGAAAACAATATCTTCATCGAAGACAGTATTTTCCGTGGAGCAGGCTATGTGTGCGACGCGAACAGCAACGGTCGAATCGTGGTAAGGAACTGCACGATTACCGGCGGCATCAAGGTTGACTCACACGGCGTCTGGAGTAACGGCGGTCCACCGCGGGGAGCTCGAAGTATCGAAGTGTATCGAAATACTTGGACCTTAACGACGGGGACTTGGCCCGCCATCGAGCTTCGGGGCGGGACCGGAATGGTTTGGGGCAACCGCAGCTCCTCTGCCAACGCGGCCAATAACGCTTGGTTTTTCCTCACGGAATACGGGGTTTTTAACAATAACGGAGCGTTTTCGCCGAACTTTCAAACGGCCCATAACTACCCAATCCGCGATCAGATTGGCCGGGGGAGGTACGCCACGAAGGACGACTGGACTACAGCCACCAGCGAGCCGGTGTATATTTGGGATAATCTAAAAGGCGGGCTCCAATGGCCGCTTTCGTCCAAGGCCATTGCAGCGGGCTCAATCACTCGCTACCGGGAACAGACCGGCAATCCCGCCGCGACCTTCGGCTGGGAAGATGTCATCAAAGCAGATCGCGATTACTTTCGAGACGTTGCGAGTTTCAATGGCTCAACCGGCGTCGGCACCGGCACCCGTGCGCAGATGGCCGCGATCAGGCCCACCAAAACCGGCGTTGGCTTTTGGGTCACAGACGAAGGCGACTGGGACCTGATCAATCCGGGTTCCGACGGCCAACTTTATACCTGGAACGGCGCGGCCTGGGTCACAAAGTATCGGCCTTACACCTATCCGCACCCGATGCGAGGCAAGCCCAGTCTAAACGCACCGACCGCGCCCTCCAGTCTTCTATCCCCGACGCTTGAGTCTGGAACCGGAACTAGCACGCCTCAGATCATGCTGGCTTGGAACGATAACTCTGTCGATGAAATCGGATTTCGCATTGAACGGGCAGACGGGGGCAATGCATTTGCTTCAATCGCCTCCGTCACTGAGAACGTGAGTACATATACGGATCGCACGGTCACCTTGGGGATCGAATATTCCTACCGCGTCGTCGCGGTCAGTCTGGGCAAAGAATCCACTCCCGGTAATGTAGTGACCGTTTCGGCCAGCGCGCCCACTTCCACGCCCACTTCCACGCCTCCTGCCAACGTGATAATTGGAATATCGAAGAGCGATAAGTGACAGTGGCGCGGGAGGTGGTGACCCAGCGGGATGCTTGTGCCGCGGAGCACGCGAAGCAGGAGTCGTGTCCTGCTCGCCGTGACAATGGTTTTTCAGAGGACAGACAGGAATGTCTGTTTCACTTCCCATCCAATGGTTCGGGCGTGATACAGGCATTCCTGCCTGTTGCGTTGGTCTGGCGGGATCTCGGCCGTTTCCCGGCCGAGAGTTTTCGGAATACAGACAGGAATGTCTGTGTCACCTTTGCGCCTCAGAGTTTTCCGCCTTTCCGCCTTTCTCACTTTCCCGAATCCCGCTTCGCGGGGGCGATGATCCAGCGGGATGGCTGGAAAAGCGGGAAATAAGAAACAGGGAGAAAGTAGAAACCCCAAACGCCACGATTGACCGCGCACGGCTGGCATGTGGTTTGGGCGTGATACAGGCATTCCTGCCTGTTGCGTTGGTCTGGCGGGATCTCGGCCGTTTCCCGGCCGAGAGTTTTCGGAATACAGACAGGAATGTCTGTGTCACCTTTGCGCCTCAGAGTTTTCCGCCTTTCCGCTTTCCCGCTTTCCCGCTTTTTCACTTTTCCGAAGCTTATGTGCGGAATCACCGGACAATTTAATTACCTGACTCAAACTCCAGTCGACCAGGCAGTGGTGCGCAGGATGACGGCGTCCATCGTCCATCGCGGACCTGACGACGATGGTTTCTTTTTCTCAGGTCCCCTTGGGCTGGGGTTCCGTCGGCTGTCCATCATCGACCTCGCCGGCGGTCATCAGCCGATGTCAGATGCCAGCGAGTCGGTATGGATTGTTTTTAACGGAGAAATCTACAACTATCAGGAGCTAAGAGCGGAGCTCGTGGCCTGTGGGCACACCTTCCGCACCTCTTCCGATACCGAGGTGATTGTCCACGGTTACAAGGAATGGGGCACCTCCGTGTTAGCCCGCCTAAATGGCATGTTTGGACTGGCGATCTGGGACGTGCAGCGGCGGCGCCTCGTCGTGGCCCGCGATGCCATGGGCATCAAGCTCATCTATTATAAACTGTCGAACGGGTGCTTGACCTTTGGCTCGGAGATTCGCGCGGTCACGGCGAGCAGTGAAGGCCGGCCGGAAATTGACGCCACCGCACTGCAGCAATTCCTGCATTTCCGGTACACCCCCTCTCCGCTCACCCTGTTCAAGGGGATTTCCAAACTGCCGCCCGGCGCGATGCTCGTGGTGGAGGACGGTCGCTGCCGGGAGGAACGCTGGTACACGTATACCCCAAAGCATTTCACGCCCCCCAAGTCGGATCAACAAGCCACGGAGGAATTGCTCGAACTGTACCGGGGCGCGGTCAAACGCCACCTGTTGAGCGATGTGCCGGTGGGCCTTTTATTGAGCGGCGGATTGGATTCGGGGCTCCTCCTCGCGCTCATGAACGAGCACGGCCGGGATTGGCCCGCCTACACGGTGGGTTTCGGAGAGTCATTCGCCGATGATGAGCTGAAGCAGGCGGCGGAAACCGCCCGGCTGCTCGGCGCACGCCACGTGCCGGTGCAACTCGACCGTGCGGAGTACGAACGGGCGCTGCCCGCTATCGTGGCCTCACTCGAGGAACCGGTCACCTCCTCCTCCATCGTTCCGCTTTATTTTGTCTGTCAGCGTGCCCGACAGGACGTGAAAGTCGCCTTGATCGGTCAAGGCCCCGACGAACTATTTGGAGGCTACAAACGCCATTGGGGCGTGCATCATGGCGGCCTGTGGCGAAGGCTGCCCGCCCCGTTGCGAAACGTGATCGGCGCCGCGATCCGGCGCCTGCCCCGCAATGAAATGTTGAAGCGAGGGGTGCACGCCCTCGCCGAAGAAGACCGCCTTCGCCGCTACCAGAGTGTCTTTGACCTTGCCCCAGCCCGCACGATCGCCGGCCTGTTCAGGCCGGGCATGCTACCTTCGGACTCGGAGAGCGACATCGTACCCTATTGGCAGAGTCTGCTCCCCCAAATGGAGTATCTCGACGAATTGGGTGGTTTTCAGATGCTGGAGATCCGCTCGTCACTGCCGGACGAGCTCCTGATGTGCGGCGACAAGCTCTCCATGGCCCACAGCTTGGAACTGCGCGTGCCGTACCTCGATCGAACCGTGGTGGAATACGTTCAATGTCTTCCGGCCACGTTCAAGATGCGGGGAAAACAAGGGAAATGGCTCCATCGCCGGGTCTGCGAAAAGTACCTGGACCCGCTGATCATCAATCGACCGAAACGCGGTTTCGCCGTCAATGTTGTGGACGGCTGGTTCAAAAGTTCGATCGCCAGCGACCTGACCCATATCCTCAACGATCGGACCTCACTGATGTACAGCATTCTCGATCCCGGACAAGTGAAGCACCTCTTGGAACAGCACCAGCAAGGCAGGGAGGACAATTACAAGCTCCTGTTTAGTCTCGTCATGGTTGAGCAATGGCTTAAATCTGTGGATTTGCAGGGTGTCAGTCCCACCCTCTAACGAGCCGAAACTCAGACCATGAACAAAAGAGAACAAAGGCCGCCGAGTCGTCCTGCCTCTCGCAGCTCTTCGTTCTCCTGGTTGACTCCTGTGGCAGAATTCGCAGTGACCGCTGATCTTCCATTTCGACGGCTTTTCACACTATAAATCTCCTGATTCTGTCATGATAAATTCGACTTTCCCTGGCACCAATCAACTGGCTGGGCTGGCTCTATTTTTGCTTTCCGGCACCATGGCGGCTGGGCAAGTGGTGCTTACCCCGGCGATGCCAACTCCTCCAGGCGGCAATGCGGCTTCGCCATCGCCTCCCCTCGTCTCATCTGGTCCGTTCGAGATCCGACCGAGTCTTAGCTATCAGCTCACCTACGCAGAGGGGCTGCAACAGACTCCGGGCGTGGCAAGCGATACCACGATCCAGACATTCTCCCCGGCTGTTCAGGTTCAACTGGCTAAACGCACCTCTGTTTCCTACACCTACACCCGGTCACTTTATTCCGGTGATTCCTTCCGTGACACGGAAGGCCATAACGCCTCGGTCTCCACCTCGAGAACGTTGGGCGAAACCAATCTATCCGGATCGTTCGGCTACCAGAAGTCAACGGATGTCCTCGTCGAGACTGCCCGTCAAACCACTCAAGAGTCTTATCGTACCCGCGTGGGGACGGGACGTTCATTTGGACGCCACACAGCAGTCTCCGTTGACCTCTCCCATGCCGATCGAAAAGCGTATGGGGTGCTTGCTCCAACCCCGGAACTGAGCAATCCAGGATGGGTGGATTGGTCCGCAGCGGTACGCGCCATCTATCAATTCTCGAGTCAGGCGCAGGCGGCGCTGGGCGCCACGCGCACGATCTCTTACGTCAACACCGGGCCGGATATCGTTTCCACCCGTCCTCAGATCGAACTCAGCTGGCAGCCGACGCCTCGGATCAACACCTCATTGGCCGTCGGCATGGATTATCAGAGTTATTCACGGGGCGAAGTGAAGCAGCGTTCCGATCCCACCTATACATTATCAGGAGGATATCAGCTCACCTCCAAGACCAACCTCAACGTTTCCGCTGACCGGGCGACTTCCGCCTCGCACTTTGCCAATCAATCCACCCTGGCGCAAACGTACAGGGTCGGTGTCAGCCAGCGTTTACTCAAGCGGCTCTTTTTTAACGCCGGTTACTCCTATCAATATTCCAGCTTTCGTAATAATTTTTTCGTTGGCGCCCTGGCCCGAAAAAATCACGTTGAAACCTATACAGCCGGGATTAGTACGTCATTTTTTCAGCGGGGCTCGCTGGGCCTTTCTTATTCAGAGTCTCGTAACAACTCCAATTTTTCCCTGTACTCGTATGCCACCCGGCAAATGAGCTTGAACGCGAGTTACCAATTTTGACCAGCGTAGGGAACCCGCTTAAGCGGCCGTCTCGCAGGATCACTCATCCGCTCCGGGCCCGGGGCTTACGCGGGTCGGTTGCGCGCACCGGGCAGAGCAAACCGGATTATTCTACCGGGATCTAAATAAGTAGATATCCGAACCGCGGATCCCGGCGGATGACACGGACCGCCGCCCCCACCCTCCATTTCACTATGAAGCCAACTCACGACATTGCTGCGTCCGCGAGGACCGCGGCCCCTGCGCCGACCGGCCGCGCCGGCTGGGGTTCAGCTTTGCCGCTCACTCTGGCTGCGGTTGTGGCGGCCTTTGCGCTGCCCCTTTATCAGCTCTTCATCTTCACATCGGATCATGAGCTCTTTTCCTATATTGTGCTGATCCCGTTCGTGAGCGGTTACTGGTTATGGATGGACCGGAGCGCATTGCGACCCGGATCCGCCTCACATCGGGGTTGGGCACCCGCTCCTTTCGTGGTCGGACTTGTGCTCCTGACTTTGTATTGGGGCTTGAAACTGAGCGGCGCCGCACTCGCCACCGTGGACGCCTTGGCTCTCACCACTCTCGCTTTCACCAGCTTCCTCACGAGTGTCTGTTTATATTTCCTCCCGGCGACGACGCTCCGGTTGGTCGCTTTCCCACTCGGCTTCCTATTCTTTCTCGTGCCCTTTCCCGGGTTCTTTCACGTTGGAGTCGAAACGGCGCTGCAACATGCGTCCGCCGCCACCTCGTCGTGGATTTTCCAGCTCATCGGCACGCCGGTCTTTCTCCAGGGAACGCTCATGCAGCTTCCGGGCTTTAGCATGGAAGTGGCCGCGGAGTGCAGCGGGATCCGCTCCTCGATTGTGCTGCTGATCACGAGTATCGTCGCCGGAAAGCTGTTTCTACGCAGCGGCTGGAGCCGGTTGCTGCTCGTGGTGCTCGTCGCCCCAATTTCCATTATACGTAACGCGTTTCGGATCACTGTGATTGGCGAGCTGTGTGTCAATATTGGCCCCCACATGATCGACTCGTTCATCCACGAGCGCGGGGGCCCGATCTTCTTCGCGCTGTCGCTGATTCCGATGTTGGCAGCGATCTACTTGCTCGCGAGACGCGAACGGAAAATTGGGAAAGCGTGAAAGTGGAAAATCGGAAAACTCTGAATTCGGAAAAGAAGACACATAAGGGAACAGCTGAAAAGCTGAACTCGG
>CAYVDZ010000299.1:0-6613 GCA_964450575.1 uncultured Opitutus sp. | reverse complement strand
CGCCCATCGTAGCAGGACGGCGCCGCCGAGTTACGCACGCTTGCCGAAGCTACACACTGCAACGAGGGCCGGAATCGCTTTGTGCAGGTGCGACACGAAGAATCCGCGGCGTTCATGGCCTGCGACCAAGCCGATACGCCGGGAGGCCGCAATGGAGGCCAAGCACCACCGCCCGAGAGGCGATGCACTTTCTCCAAATCTCCCGGCCGTGCCCCCCTCCCGGGCGCACGAAGATCGCCACCACTGTCGCAGAAAACCAAATACGCGAATCGTCTGGATCCGATATCCCGCGCCTGCTCAACCTCAGCTGTGCCTTGGAGGCATTTCCGATCGACACGCAATAATTCCTGGTCCGCCGGCACCGGCAGTTCTCGGAAACTTCCATCCACGTTATTACGCGAGGATTCGTCGGGAGTTCTTCCCGTCAGCCATAATTCGATGACAGTCAATGCGTCACCCGCCGGCCAGGACGCAAACCGTAACTCCCCGCAAATCCGGCCCCCGCGCTGCAGCGGCACCCACGCGACTGGGAAATGACAAGGGAGCCGGGATGCTCATGCATTTACGCCTCCAGTGCGCATGAGCGCGAGCGCCTGATTTTCGAATTCCAAATCTTATGAATACCGACCTTCTTCCGGCGGCGACGTCACCGTCGCGAATGATGGAAACCGAGCGCCCGCCGTTCGATCGCTCTGATTGGACTGAGCGCTTTCGAACCATACGCGCATTAACCGGGGAACTCTGTGCGCCCCTCCAGACGGAAGACTACGTGATCCAGTCCATGCCGGATGCGAGTCCGGCGAAATGGCATCTCGCCCATTCGAGTTGGTTCTTTGAAACCTTCGTCCTCAAGCCCGGCCTCGCCGGCTATGAAGGGTCGGATCCCCATTACGCCTACCTGTTCAACTCTTACTACAACGCTGTCGGACCGATGCATTGCCGCGCTCAGCGGGGAATGATATCCCGACCCACGGTCGCGGAAGTTTACACGTATCGCCAGCGCACGGACACGGCCATGCTATCCCTCTTCGCTAACGCGACGGAGGACGAGTGGAACCGGATCGAGCCGCTCGTCGAGCTCGGGCTGCAACATGAGCAGCAACATCAGGAGCTGCTCCTGACAGACTTGAAACATATGTTCGCGCAGAACCCGTTGCAGCCGTGCTACGCTTCGGCACCCAGTAATTCCAACGGCAGCAGAACGACCACGCCCCTGAACTGGCTTAGCTATGAGGGCGGCATTTCCGGGATCGGGCATTCGGGAAGCGGATTTCATTTCGATAACGAAGCGCCGCGCCATCGTGCCCTTCTTCACCCTTTCCAACTTGCCAGCCGGCTGGTCACAAATGGCGACTTCCTCGACTTCATTCATGACGGCGGCTATGAGCAACCGGAACTCTGGCTGTCGCTGGGCTGGGCCACCGTGCAGGAGCAAAAATGGCAATCCCCCCTGTATTGGGAAAACGGCGACGGGACCGAAAGGATGGAGTTTACCCTTGGAGGTTTGAAGAAGCTCGATCCCCGCGAACCTGTGACGCACGTGAGCTACTTCGAAGCGGACGCGTTCGCGCGATGGAGTGGAGCGCGGTTGCCGACGGAAGAAGAATGGGAAGTCGCAGCCGGAGCCCGGCCCGTCACCGGCAGCTTCGTCGACGCCCGGCGTTTCCATCCTGCGCCAGCGTCCCCGCATTCAACCAAACAGCCGGCTCAACTATTTGGTGAGGTGTGGCAGTGGACGCGGAGTTCGTACTCGGCGTATCCCGGCTATCGCCCACCGCCAGGCGCGATCGGCGAATACAACGGCAAGTTCATGTGTAACCAATACGTGCTACGGGGTGGCTCGTGCGGCACTTCGCGCAGCCACTTCCGCTCCACCTATCGAAACTTTTTTCCACCGGAGAAACGCTGGCAGTTTACCGGCATCCGGCTCGCCAAGGACATTACGTGAACTCTTCTACACAATCACGGATCCGAGTGACCGATCTCGCGCCTCCCGAAGCGGACCTGCGACGGGAGTTTATTGATGGGTTGCGCCAGCGCCCAAAGCAGATCCCGCCAAAATTCTTTTATGACGAACGCGGCTCCCTGCTCTTCGACCAGATCTGCGAACTTCCGGAATATTATCCCACCCGCACGGAAATCTCAATTCTGAGGGAACACGCCGGGGAGATCGCGGACGTGTGCGGCCCCTGCTGCCGCATGGTCGAACTCGGCAGTGGCTCCAGCACCAAAACAACGCTCCTGCTCGATCGCCTGATCGATCCCGCGGGTTATGTTCCGCTTGATATATCGCGACCGCACTTGATCGCAGCCGCGGAGCGAATTTCCGAGCGCTATGCAGACTTGGAAGTGCTACCGGTCTGCACGGATTACACTCAGGCTCTGCACCTTCCGCGTCCCTCCCAGCCAACCAATTATACCGCTTTCTTCTTTCCGGGGTCGACCATCGGAAACTTCGAACCGGAGGAGGCAACCGGCTTCCTCCGCCAGCTCGCCGCCGCATCCGCGCCCTGCGACCGTCTCATCGTGGGCGTAGACCTGGTTAAGCAGGAACACATCCTGCACCAAGCCTATAATGACCGGCAGGGAATCACGGCGGCCTTCAATCTCAATGTGTTGCAGCGCGCCAACGAGGAGTTTGCCGCCAGGTTCACGCTCGACCAGTTTCAGCATCAGGCCCTCTACAACCGGGAGCAGCAGCGAATCGAGATGCGAATTGCCAGTAGGCGCGAACAATCCGTTCGTGTTGGGGGCGAAACCTTCCAATTTAGAGAGGGCGAGGAGATTATAACGGAGCACTCCTATAAATACACGCCCGCCACCTTCACCCGGATCGCGCGCCAATCCGGCTGGAACCAAGTCGCATTGTGGACCGATCCAAAACACTGGTTTGGCGTCTTTGCTTTCGAATGCATGGATCTGTGACCGGGGGAACGGCTCCCCTGGCCCGTACTCTGGCTCCGATTGGTAGCCGCCACTTCTTGCGCCGATGCGTTCGGAAAGGCTCCCCCAGCAACCATCAACGGGAGAAGATATAAGGATTTGCAAGCAGGTCGAGGTTTCATAATTACAACGGTTATCTGACACGATTCCGGCACGCATCCGACTGGTGTGGTGACATCCCAATCCCACCGCGCGAACCGGGCGGCTCGTTGCTCCCACCGGATGCAAAAATCTACCCGTAGAGTATAGCCCGGAGTAGCGGGTGGTAATTTCTCTCCTGTATCGGGACAACAACAGTAGCCGCAGGGGAACTTCTTCCGAGAGCAGTCGCGCGCACCTTCGAACGGAAAAAGACGATGGAAGACGCCGGGGTTACCTCGGAGATCGACTGGGCGTTCGGAGCCGATGTCTCCCGATGGGAGCTCGGTCGAAGCGATATAGATTATCCGGTAACGACGGTTTTTGGACGATAGTTGCTATTCGTTGCCGTCAAGACGCCGCCAAACACACGGGAAACGTAGCCGGGGGCGCACGCGTTACTTGGGACCGGTGCCGCGAAAATGGAAATCAAGGCGGTCGGCGAACTCCAAGGAACTGGCGCGCGCTTCGTCAAACGCCGGGGCCCCCTTGATCGCGTCACGCGTAAGATCCACCCACACACTCGATTCGAGCCAGCTCACCCTACTGATACTCGCGGGGGGCATGGCGACTTTCTTTCCGGGCCACCAATTTCGGGTGTCGATCAACAGATAGCGCACCGCCCACGAGCGTTCATCCACGACCAAATCTTCAACGTGTCCGACGGCGCCGTCGGACGCCTCGATGTGATAATTGCGTACCGCCTTTGCACTCCGCAAAAACCGATCATCTCCCGGTTCGAGCCAGGCCTCCGGTACATCGCCACCGGGAACTTGTCCGGACTGTCCTGCCATTGGCCTGCGACTCGCTCCCGTCGCTGAAGCAGTTGCAGCAGCAGGTCCGCCAACGGGAGGGTTGAGCCCGCCTCCGACGAGCGGCCCACCCCAATAGATTGGCCACGCGAAGTGACGATGCAGCTGCTCCTCGTGCTGTCGGGACACCGGTTTCGCCGTGTCGATATCCGGTCCGTTGCGAACGTGGTCGAAACTCAGATCAACCGAGAAGTATCGAACGGCCGGCTGCCGGGCGGCGAGCGCGGCGGACGAAATCAATACCTTGCGACCATTGAGCCAAGTGCCGGTCGCGATCACCAAATAACGGACATGCCACTGCTGATCGTCAAAGTACAGGTCATCCACCGTACCGATCACGCCCTCGGGCGCCCGGATTTCAAAGCCTTCCAATGATTTCGTAGGGGTGAGCATAGGAAATGCGCAGACCCGGGCGTTGGAAGAAGGTTCAACCAACGCCCGGATTCATTTCTTAGATCGCGCACCCAGCGACGTTGTTCATTCCGCAATCCGCCGGAGCAGAACGCACCATCGCCCCCTGCGGTAAGCCTGGATCGCTTGCGCCGTGGACAGCGTGGGAAAACGCTCGAGTGGGCTCCGCTCGATCTCACTCGTAATCCCACTTGTGAATCCACGGATCAAGCGTGCGTTCCTGAAACGCCCGCAACCGGGTAATCAGGGTTTGCTTCAACTCCTGGTGCTTCGGGTTATCCGCCAGATTTCTCACTTCGTGCGGATCGGCTGCGAGATCATATAACTCAAACTGCGGCCGCTGGATAAATTGAGCAATGGGACGCTTCCCATAGATGATTCCCCCAGCCCGCTGCAGGCCGATCCAGGTGGGCGACTGCTTCAAATCCAACGCAAACGGATACGGCAGCGCGCTGGCGAGGTTGACGATCAACTTGTACTGGCGCGTCCGCAACGCGCGCATCGGATAGTACATCGTCACTTCATGCAGCGTATGTGACGCGAAGATTTCATCCCATTCCGCGAGCGCTTCTCCATCCAAACCGCCGCGGAACGACCGCCCATGGAACTTCGCCCCAGCGGGCAACGCTCCCGCGACATCCAGCAAAGTCGGTGTCAGGTCCGTCCACGAGATCATCGCGGATTGCACGGATCCAGGATTCTTGCGGCCAGGAGCGCGCACGATACACGGCAAATGGATCCCGGGATCATAGACTGTCGTTTTGGCTCCGGGGAACGCCACGCCATTATCGGATATATATACAATCAGCGTCCGCTCGTAGTGGCCGGATTCTTTCAACAGCTGTACGAGCCGACCCACTCCCTGATCGAGGCGCGAAACCGACTGATAATACTCCGCCAGCTCCGCCCGGCTTTCGGGCGTATCCGGCAAAAATGATGGCACGATCACGTCCTCCGGCCGGTAGATCACCTCCGTCACGCCAGGATAGCCTTCGGGCCGATTACCAAAACGATTCGGGCGCGGATAGGTGTCAAAGGTGGGTTTACCGCTGGGAAGGACTTCGTTCGCGCGATGCGGATCGTCGGTCGCATAAAACAAGAAAAACGGGCGTTCGTCGCGAGCGGACACAAATTCGCGCGCGCGGTTTGCCATTTCCACCGGGCTGCGACCCAGACTGGCAGGATCATTCGCCGTGCCGGCGGAAAGGACCGTCTGAAATTGATAAACCGATTCCGGCGCGACGTGAAACTTGCCGATTCGCGCGGTGCGATAACCGGCGGCTTCCAGCAACACCGGCAGGCTCTTGATATCATTGAACGACTGAAAATGATGCACCTGATGCTCCAGCCCATACATGCCGTTACGATGGTTATGGAGCCCGGTGAGGATAACCGAGCGCGAAGGGCTGCAACTCGCGGTCGTTCCGAACGCGTGGGTGAAGCGCGTGCCATCGGCCGCCAGCGCATCAAGGTGCGGCGTCTTCACCACCGGGTTACCATAGGAGCCGAGTGCGTCCGTCCCATGATCGTCCGAAATGATGAACACGATATTGGGTCGGCTGAAGGCAGCAGCGGGGGCACTGACCGCGGCCCGAGCTGAAATCAGCAGGGTTAGGAGTAGAGCAAGGGTTCTCATGAAGGATGCCACGATGGAGAACTTGAGCCGCTCGACCACTCTTAATCTGCGGCTTCCGCGCGCTAAGTTCCGCGCTCACTGGCCGGCCACTCGTCTTCATTCCGGGGGCCGTGATCGCTGACGTATCTATTTTTCCGTCACGACATCCCGTACGCAGCGAAATCCGAGGTTCGTCGTCGCGCTATCCGGCGGATTGCTGCTGCGCGCGTCGGTCCGGTAGCGATTGCAGTAGCTCGCATGACAAAGATAGCTGCCACCCCGCATGAGCCGTCGCTCCCCTTGATCCGGACCAAGTGGATTGGCGCGGGGCGAGGTGCGGTACGTGTTCACATCAAACCAATCCCAACACCACTCCCAGACATTTCCCGTCATGTTATAAAAACCATAACCGTTGGCGCGATAACTCTGCACCGGGGCGGTTCCATAATAACCATCGGCTTCGGAGTTGCTGGTTGGAAACACACCCTGCCAGACGTTCATCCGCTGTTTTCCTTCGGGCTCGAGCTCGTGCCCCCACGGAAAGCGACAGCCGCTCAGACCACCACGAGCGCCATATTCCCACTCCGCTTCCGTCGGCAGACGCTTGCCGGCCCAGGCTGCGTACGCGGCGGCATCATGCCATGAAACGTGCACCACCGGATGATGCCAGCGCTGCTTGATATTCGTGCCCGGC
>CAYVDZ010000298.1:0-6624 GCA_964450575.1 uncultured Opitutus sp. | reverse complement strand
GCGCTCATTTCCATCCACGGCGAAATGGCCGCCGTCGCCAGCGGCGAGAGCGACAAGCTCAACAACCCGCTCAAGCACGCCCCGCACACCGCCGCCGCCGTCTGCGCCACCGAGTGGCCGCATCCGTACACGAGAGAAACCGCCGCGTTCCCCGACCAATGGACCCGCGCCTCCAAGTTCTGGCCCGCCGTCGGCCGCGTGGACAACGTGTACGGCGATCGGAATCTGGTGTGCAGTTGCGCGGGGATGGCGGCGTATAGCTGAAAGCTGCACGCCGTTTGCTCTATGCGGTGCCCGCAGCGCAGAGCTGAGGCATACGCCGCGCCAAGCGCGCCGAGCCAGAGTGTCGGAGCAAGCAGGGGAAATTATCCTAGGCGCGTTCGTCGCGCGAGGTGGAGCGTTCTGCTGGCCAGCAGAATGTCCCCAACACGCTGGCTCGATGACTTTCCGTCGGGATCTGAACACTGAACTCTCAACCCTCAGCTCTCAACTACATGCCTTCGCTCCCGTCCCTCTGGCTCTCCCCTCTCAGCTCTCAACTAAATGCCTTTGGTCGCTCCCCTCTCAGCTCTAGACGCTCAACTGCATGACTCGGTCATGCGCTTCCCGCCCGCGTGAGCAGGTCGTCCAGTGATTGCGGGGGTGATGGGTGGGGCATGGGACCGGCGGATCTGGTGGGTTGACATATTGGCCGTCATCAGGACATATAGTCCACAGAGTGCGCTTGATCAAACGAACCACCCTCCGCCTTTATGCCCGGCGCTTTCCCAAGGCGGTCCGGCCGTTGGAGGACTGGGCCCGCCTCGCGCTCTCCGGGGCCTGGCAGAATCTCGTCGAAACTCGCCGAATGTTCCCCCACGCCGACCAAGTGAAGGTGAAAAGCGGGAAAACCGTCACCATCTTCAATGTCTGCGGCAATGATTCCCGGCTGATCACCGCCATCCATTATGACCGGCAAAAAATCTTCGTCCTGAATTTTCTCACCCACGCTGAATACAGCCGCAACCTTTGGAAGAACCGCCTATGAAAACCACCGTTCCCACCACCACGCCTTACGCAAAAATTCCCAAGACTTACGCGGGCCTCATGGCCCGGCACCTGATCCGGCCCGTGCACGACCAGATTGATGCCGACAACGCCGCCGAGATGATCGATCTCCTCGCCGGTCATGCGCTCAACGCCGAGCAAGCCGACTACCTCGACCTGCTCAGCGATCTTTACGAAAAATGGGAGAGCGCCCAATTCCCCCTCAGCCGGGCCACCGGGGCGGAGTTGTTGCGCCTCGTGCTCGCGGAGCGCGACGAACGCGCCGGTGATCTTGCGCGGCTGCTCGGCATCGACGATTCACTCGCCTACCGGGTGCTGCGCGCCGAGCGCCAGTTGACGGCGGTGCAGATTCGCAAGGTGGCGGATAGCTACGGTCTCGATCCGGTGGCGTTGCTCCCGTGAAGCTGGCTGAACGAGGAAGTCCAGGGTCGAGAGCTCAGAGCCAGAGTGTCGGAGCAAGCAGGGGAAATTATCCTAGGCGCGTTCGTCGCGCGAGGTGGAGCGTTCTGCTGGCCAGCAGAATGTCCCCAACACGCTGGCTCGATGACTTTCCGTCGGGATCTGAACACTGAACTCTCAACCCTCAGCTCTCAACTACATGCCTTCGCTCCCGTCCCTCTGGCTCTCCCCTCTCAGCTCTAGACGCTCAACTGCATGACTCCGTCATGCGCTCCCCGCCCGCTTGAGCTGATCGGCGAGGCAGGCGAAGCGCGAATACAGAAGTGCGAATTCCGAAGTTCCACCACTTCGACATTCCCAATTCGTCATTCGGACTTCCCAGATGCGGCTCTTGTAGTAGATCGGCTTGGTCGCCTCATCCGCCACGGCGCGCTGGATGTCGTAAATGGAACCGAGCCGAGTGAGATAGACAGGAGCGAAGAGACGTGCCCGAAGGGTGTGACCGGGAGGGAGCATCAAATGTAATCGCCGAACACCGTCCGCGTATTGGCGTCGGTCTTCTCGATGGGCGTGCCGGTGAAGCCGATGAACGACGCATTCGGCAAGGCATCGCGCAGGTTGCTGGCGAAGCCGTAGAACATTTCGCCCATCTTTTCTGGAGAAAGCCGCGCTCAGAAAAGTCGCTCAACCTTGTTGGCTGTGCGGTAGCGCGCCGGTTTTGGTTTGGTGATTTTCTCCAGCACCGCTTCTTCCACTAGGCAAGCTAGCCAAGCCTTCGCCTGCGGTTTCGTGACGACCAGCAATGTCGCCACTTCTTCCTCCGTGCGAGCTTCGGCGAGTTCGCGTCGAAGAATCTCCCGCACCGTGTTCAATAACTCCACTTCGGCTGACGGCTTCGCGTCGGTTGCCGTTGGCTCAGGTTTTTCCGCCGCTGCTTCAACTGGCTTTGCAACAGGTGCGGCATCATAAACGGCCGGTTCCTCCCGCAGGGTAAGCGGCAGTGTGTCTTGCTTTGGCTCCGCAGCGACGGACTCAGCCGCAGCTACGAGCGCCGCCCCCAGTTCATTGCCGCTTTGAGGATTTGGCCACGGTTTGCCTCCGCGACTTAGCAGGGCGGAGTTGCCCTTGCTTGCGTTGGCCCCATTGCAAACAAAGACCGGCACAAAGTGCAGGCGATCGAGTTGCTCGATGGCTCCAGCCCATGTTCCGCCCTTCTCGAAGTCCGAGGTCACTACCAAAGCCGCGTCCGCGAGGGCATAGATGAGTTTGTTGCGTTGCATGGCGTGCCCGACGTTGAAGCCCGCTGACGGATCGTAAGGAGAGATGAGCACCAGTCGGCCTTCCATCAACGGCTCCCGATTGTCCCGTGCCAGCGCCGCCCGCTCCAAGCTATCCGCCATCACTCCCGCCACATCGCCGCCCGCCATCAGAGCACCATGCATCGCCGCCCTGTCGATTCCCTTGGCTCCACCTGACACGATGTTGCGATGCGCCTCGGCGCTCAATCGCCCGACGTTTTCAGTGAAACCGACGAGTTCGTCATCCACATGGCGGGAGCCGACGACGGCCAGTCCGCCTTTTTCGAGCAAAGAAATATCGCCGCACCCGTAAAGCAGCGGAGGCGCATCTTCCTTGAGCTTTGCTTTTAGCCGCCTCGGATACTTGGCGTCAGCCCGGCTGATCACCCAGATGGCCCGCGCGTTCCAGCGTTCCACGGCCTGACTGAGCAGGAACCCACGCCCAAGCAGTGCCTCCAGCCGCGCCCGGCCGAAAGGCTGCGCGCAAACTTCAATCAACTCCTGCGCATCTGGCGCGAGTAGGTCCGCAGGTTGTTTCTGCTTTTGGCGCAAAATGAGGACGAGCCGGTTGTATTCGCCCAAACTGAGCAGATCGCGTGAGGTTTCACCGCGCCCGGCAATCAGCGGAGCGGTCAGCAGCAGGATGGCCTGCGTGTTCGGTGTCAGTGGCTCAATCATTCGTCAGAGTTTGCAGTTGATGCCAGTGCCAGAGGATACACCGGACCACTGCCGTTGGAGGTTAAAAGATACGCGGCGACAGTCAGAGTCCACTTTGAATCCACCATGTCATCTACCAAAAGCACCGGGCTGATCGAAGCCCGTCTGGAACTTGCTGGCCACAATGAGGAACCGGTATTCATCGCCCTCGAAGCGATCTCCCGTCGCGGCCTCGGGGAAGCCGTTCATCTTGGCTTCCGTGTATTCCTGGCCGTCCTTGGCGTCCTTCACCACGTCGGTGAAAGCCACCTGCGCCTTGTAGGGGCTGCCCAGCGCGGTCAAAGAGCCGCCGAGCTTGTCCTTGAACATTCGGTTCACTCGAGCGATGCAAATTATGAAGGGATTCAATCTTCGTCTTGAGATGTTTCCGCCTCGGCTTGGAGCAATTCCAGCGCCCGGATGAGAACCTGTTTCACTTCCTCCACCCACGCTTGCGCGTCGCGGTCACTGATCGATTGGGGAATGGGAACCTGATGCACGAACAATTCATGAACGCGCTGTTTGCGCAGGAAGGTGCTTCCTGTTCCGGATGGCTCATAGGCACCCTGCCACCTTGTCTGTGGCTGCTCCCAAAGTCGGCGCTTGCTCAAGGCAGTCAGTTCTTCATTCACCAACTGCTTTAGGCGGTCGACGATGGCCGATTTTTGCTCGTCCGTAATTTTCTTTTGCTCTGGCAGCCATTTCAAGGGCGATTCAAGGAACCGGGTAAGCACGTTACGGGTCAGACTGATGAGGGTATCAATCGGGCGCAGCCAGTAGCCGTCGAACCATCCTTCCGCGTGCCGCCGCGACATCGCTTTGATGCTTTGCCATGCAGCAGGGCTGATTCCTTCGACCCGTTTATAGCCCAGCCGGGCCTCCCAAACCTCTTGGAAGGCGACACTCGCTTCGCGGACGGCTAGGCCAAGACTTTCAAAGCTATATTGGGGCACACTCGGACGCAGTTGCTGCGGATTCGCTCTCTCAACGAGGTGCTCTGTTATTGACCACAAATCCGCTCCCAACGATTCATTGAATGCCGCTTTGTATTCGTCATCCCAACTCTCGGGATACTTCTTGGGATCGAGGTAACCCAGATAGAACGTGCTGCGCTCTAGGTGCACTGCTAGTTGCTGGGCTGCATCCCGGCTGACATTTCGACTCACTTCGTTCTCGATCAAGCTGCGAAGTCCGCTAAACGCCTTTCCTTTTCTGTCTTCCGCTGTGGGAATGTCGTCGCCGACCACGAGGTCCATGTGGGTGAGCACCACCGTGAGGTTCGCCCTGTAGCCAGAACCAGCAATCGCCTCCATCACCTTCCTGGCCGATTGGCTCTTGAGGCCGTCCTTGCCGGACTCGACGAAAAGAATATTCTGCACCTTGGCGAACATTGAGGTCGTCTCGCTGGATAACTCAGTCGTTGGTTTCTCATGATCCAGTCCCTGAGTATCGACAAAAACGTGTTCGTAGCTCTGCCCGGCAGGCACCCAATCGGGCTGAAAAGGACCGCTTACACGAATGCCGGTAACCAACGGGGTTAGCAAGTGCCCCCACTCCTCACTCGTGTTGGAACAAAACCACCGAACCGCCTTTAAAAAATCGTCGCGCTCGTGAGCGGCCATGTTGAACGCCCATGCCTCCGGCCACCCGGTAGAAGACTTGCGGAATTTTCCTGCGGGCAGTTCCTCAAAGCGTGCCTCGATCTCCTCCATGATCTCCGAAACGAGGTCTTGGAACGACTCCGTTGCTTCGCCCGCTCGCTGCATTTCATCCAGTGCATATGAGCGATCTTCGTCTTTCAGTGTCTCCAAGGTTCCGAGAATGTCCTCGGTTTCCGCACGAGCTTTAGCCGCAATCTCTCGGATGGAAGTGAGCACCGATTTGAGAAAGGGCGAGGATGTAGGTGAAGTGCTCTCAGTATCGCGTTTTGCGGGTGCATCGAAGGAGAGATTTCCAGCCGCCTTAAGTTTAGGCGAATACCAACCGCCCAGAGTGTATTTCAGGCGGCACCGCTGATCCGCATCGTCCAGAAGGCTTTTCATTACAGCGTCGTCGGACTCGCCTCCAATTGCTTTCAGCACCGCATTCGATAGGGATTCGGTGACTTCCTGTTGCGCTTGATGCCGGGTAAGAAAGGTCACAGCCGCTAAAAAATCTTTCCGGCCGGTAATGATTTCGGTTTCACAGGTTGTAGTTCTGTTGACTGAAATCGCTGGGAAACGGTCGCGCTCGGCATCGCAGCCGATCAAACGCCGAAGCAACGTCGACTTACCAACCCCGGAGTTGCCGAGAATAAGGGTGCGGATCGCTTCGCCTAGTTTCATGGTCGGCAGTGGAAGCAACTGGTCGCGGAGATTGCGGTGGCTGGTGGCCGACGGATCAAGGTCGCCGTAGAATATCTCGACTATGGCGGGGTCGAAGTCACCCGAGGCGGATGCAGCCGCACGACTACCGACCGAGTGCAAGTCTTCCCGCCCAAGCAGGGAGTTCATCTGCGCCTCCAGTTTCCTGGCGATACTTTCGTCATCCGTCCCCAAGCCCTTGAATACCTTCTTCCCTGGTCGGCCGTTCTCGGTTTTGAGCGGGTGCCGGAAAGTGATAACGTAACCTTTGCGGCCTGGATTCTTCTTAGCTGTGGCGGTGTATGATGTTTTCATATGAGGACGATATTCCACGGTATTCCGAAGATGTCAAATATAAATATGGAATACCTTGGAATACCGTCATTCGGCAGCTTGGGCTGATCGAATCCCGTATGGAATTAGCTGGCCACGATGAGTAACCGGTATTGATCCCCCGAAGCGGTCCCCCCGTCCCGGCCTCGGGGAAGCCGTTCATCTTGGTTCCCGTATATTCCTGGCCGTCCTTGGCGTCCTTCACCACGTCGGTGAAAGCCACCAGCGCCTTGGAGGGGCTGCCCAGCTTTTTCGATAGGCATCGACCGCCAGCTTGTAGCGCACCGCCTTGTTGCCGATGTCCCGCTGCCACTCGGCGCCGTCATGAATTTGTGAATGGCGGTGAACACCACGTCGCCGCTTGCCTGCTTGAGCAGTTCCGCCAAATGGCGCGGCTCTCCGCCTGCACGACATCGGCCCGAGAATGTCGTGGCGGCGTTGGAACTGGCCGAACAGCTGGTCGTCGAGATCGTTGCGGTCGGTCAGCACCACCAGCGTCGGGTTCTGCA
>CAYVDZ010000297.1:0-6642 GCA_964450575.1 uncultured Opitutus sp. | reverse complement strand
GGCCGGCGTGAAATAGATCCACATGCAGAACAGCCCCAGCCAGGTGAAGAACTGCGGTGCCAGAAAAGGGGACATGGGTTGACTCTTGACAGCAAAGCAGGGCGTCTAGCTTGGAAGGCGATAATCCTGTAGGCTTTCACATGTTTTTGAACAGACGGCAGTGGTGGAGTTCTTGGGGCAGAGCTGAACGGTGTCTGGCTTTGTGGTTTGTGGTGAAGCCGAATTTCCTGATTCCCTCCTGCTTCATCGGCTCGCATATACCCGAGACTCCAAAGTCCTAGCCGTCCCTCCGGCTCGATCCTGTAAAGAGCCAACCTATTTCGCTTTCCGCAGATTCGCAGACCGCAAAGCCGAGCCCATGTTTTGGGGACAATTCCAAGGGGGCCTGCCTGTTACTTGTTACCAACGTTACCCGCGGCTCCTCAGCCCGAGGTGCTGCAGGGAATCTAATTTGATGCGTCATCGCTGAGATACATGCGTCGGCCCTAGCTTTTATAGGCGCGTGGTGGACTGTTGAATGGGGGGGAGCGCCATTGGCTCTGTTACATATTAAACGCAATCACCCGCGTCGTCCCACAACGCGCATGTAGTCCGCTGACAATTTTGTACGGCCATGGGCGGTCGCGCTGAGCTGTCGCTCGAGGTTTGTAAGGCGAGTTCCCGGTCAAGCTCGGCGATAGTGAGCGGCGGTCGATTTTCGCTCGACCGGAGGGCGCGGGTCGGGCTCCATCGAATGAGCAACCCCGCGTCGTCTGTCTGCTCGCCTTCCCAACTCCGGGAATGGAGCGGACGCCTCCCCCAACCCCCTGTACCTGTGTACCGACTTCGCCTCCATTCCCTGCTTTCCCTCTGGCTGATTTTGTTCGGCGGTGCGGCGGCCGTCCGCGCCGCGGAGGCGGGCTCCGGCACGGTCGAAGGCCGCGTCTACAATCCGGCCAACGGCGAGTATCTCGAGACCGTGCGCGTCACCGTCGAGGGGACCGCGATCGAGGAGTTTACGGATTCCGACGGCCGCTACCGGCTCGATGGCGTACCTGCCGGCACGGCACGCGTAAAAGCATTCTTCACCGGACTTGTCCCGCAGACGCTGCCGGTGGTCGTAACCGCAGGGCAAGTGGTGCAGCAGGACTTTAACCTCATGCGGGCCGGTGCGCCCGCCGGGGATGGCACGGTGAGAATGGACGCACTGGTCGTCGCCACTTCGAAAGAAATGGACGGCGCCGCCATCGCGATCAACGAGCAGCGGTTCGCGCCGAACATCAAGAACGTCGTCTCCACCGACGAATTTGGTCACATCGCGGAGGGCAATATCGGCGAGTTCATGAAATACCTGCCGGGCGTTACCATCGAGTACGGCGGCGGCTACGCGCGCGGCATCTCGCTCAATGGTGTGCCTCCGGCATACGTACCGATCACGGTCGACGGCTTCAATCTCGCGAGCACGGGCGGTGACAATAACACGGGCCGCTCGGCGCAGGTCGACATGGCGTCGATCAATAATATTGCGCGCATCGAGGTGTCGTTCTCGCCCACCCCGGAATCGCAGGGTTCCGCGCTCGCCGGCACGGTGAATATGGTGCCCCGCAGCGCCTTCGAGCGCGCCAAGCCGGTCTTCACCAGCACGGGGTCGCTGGTGATGCGCGACAATGCCCGCGATTTCAACAAAACCCCGGGCCCGCGCGAGCACGCGACGCGCAAGGCGCACCCGAGCGTGGATTTCTCCTATATCATGCCGGTCAACGATCGCTTCGGCTTCACGGTCTCCGGCGGCTTTGCGCGGCAGTATACCGCGGAGGATTTTGTGCAGCTGGCGTGGCGCGGTGCCTTTGCTGTGACCAACGGTGTTGCCTTTCCGAATACGACCGTCGACCAGCCGTATCTCTCGACCGTCGTGGTGCGCGACGCGCCCAAGGATACGGTGCGCCGCGCCTTCGGTTTCACCGCCGACTACAAGCTCACCCGGAACGACCGGCTCTCGTTTTCGTTCCAGTATTTCACCTTCAATGCCGACACCACATCCCGCGCGCTCACCTTCAACGTGAATCGCGTGGCTCCCGGTGACTTCAGCCCGACCTTCACCCACGGTGCGGTGGGGGCCGGCGACATGCAGCTCGCGGCGGGCGGGCGCAATCGCATTAACCGCACGTTTATGCCCACGTTCACCTGGCGGCACAATGGACCGGTGTGGCGAATGGAGGCCGGCATCGGACACTCGCAGGGGACAAATCGGATCCGCGATATTGACAAGGGGTTCTTCAATAACTCGGTGTCGCGCCGCACCGGCGTAACGGTCGCCTTCGACGATAACTTCTACCTGCGGCCCGGCCGGGTCACCGTCACCGATGCAGCCGGCGCGGTGGTCGATCCCTACAGCCTGAGCAGCTACTCGCTGGTCTCCTCCAATACGATTCAGAACGACTCGATGGATCTGCAGCGCAGCACTTACGGCAATGCCCGGAGCGATTTCAATTTGGGCATCCCGATCACGCTCAAGGCCGGCTACGATGTGCGCCAGCGCGTACGCGACCTGCGCGGCGGCACGAGGCCGTTTAATTTCGTCGGCGCCGATCGCCGCGGCTCGACCACGCCGATCGGCAATGACGACAGCCCGGCGCCCTATCTCGATCCGAGTTTCTCGCAGCGCACGCTGCCCTTCGGATTCCCGCGCGCGCAGTGGGTGAGCAACGAGCAACTCTGGGCGCTCTACCAGAGCAACCCCAACACCTATACGGTCAACCCGGATGCATGGTACCGCTCGGAGGTCAGCCTTTCGAAGCACGTCGAGGAAACCGTGTACGCCGGCTTCGTGCGCGGCGATATGCAGTTCATGGCCAACCGGCTCAAACTCACCGGCGGCGTGCGCTTTGAGCAGACCAATATCGACGCCGAAGGCCCGTTGACGGATCCGACCCGCAACTTCCAGCGCGCCGCCAATGGCAATGTCATCCTCGGCCCCAATGGGCAGCCGCTCCTCATCCTGCCCACAAGCGATGCCCTCGGCGTCTCGCGACTCACGCTCATCGAGCGCGGCACTCGCGTTGATAAAGAGTACATGCGCTTCTTTCCAAGCCTGAACGCAAGCTATAATATTCGCGAGAATCTCATCTTCCGTGCGGCCGTGTATAGATCAATCGGCCAGCCCAACTTCAATCAATATACCGGGGGCCTCACCGTCCCCAACACGGAGAACGCGCCAAGTGCGACGAACCGAATCACGGTCAATAATGCGGCCATCAAACCGTGGGATGCGAACTCGCTCAAGGTGCGCCTCGAATATTATTTCGAAGGCGTCGGCCAAGTTTCGATCGGCGCGTTTCGCCGTGAGATCAAAAACTTCTTCGGCACAACGGTTTTCAGCCCTACGCCCGAGTTTCTCGCGCTCTACAATCTCGACGCCACCACCTACGATGGTTTCGATGTCTCCACGCAATACAATCTGCCGGGCAAAGTCCGGATTGAGGGTTTTGAATTCGACTACAAACAGGCGCTCACTTTCCTGCCGCACTGGGCGCGGGGCCTCCAAGCCTTCGTCAACGGCAGCAGTCAGCGGAATATCGGCGACGAGAATGGAGACTTCGCCGGCTTCGTACCGAAGAGCGCCAACCTCGGCGTCAGCCTGACCCGGCCGAAGTACAATCTCCGGTTGAATTGGAATTATGCGTCACGCCAGCGCGTCAATGCCATCGTCGGCTCGGGCATTGCCCCAGGCACCTTCACGTGGAACAGCGCGCGGCTCTATTTGGATGTGTCGGGCGAGTACACCCTGACCAGGAATTTTACGCTCTTCGCCAACCTGCGCAACGTCACCGGCGTATACGACGACGTGGTGGTGGAGGGGCCGAATACGCCGCCGATCGCGCAGCTCCGCTCCCGTTTCGACCTCGGCTCGCTTTGGACGTTTGGCGTCAAAGCGCGGTTCTAACCTCCCCATGAAGGTGCTCCTCTTCCTTCGTTTCGCGCTGGGCCCCGGCATCAGCGCCGCGCCGATGGGTGACAGGGGCTCCGTGAGGTGGGGTGGCTTCGTGCATTTAATCTGGTCGCGGGAGTTCCCGCTGGGTCAGTCCGTAAGTTGTTAACGTTATCGCGAAATGTAGGCACGCGCCGAGGTTTCAGGGTGCAAAGGAGTAGAGAAATCGGGTCATCCCGCTGATTGCTACTGATGCCGGATTCATCGACTCGATCTGACGAGATGGACGAAGATGCCAAACTGAGAAATGACGCCCGCTCTTGTCACAATCTCAACCCGCACGGATATCGCGCGGACCCGGCGAGCGAGTATCAAACAGCGGGTTAACGCTTTTCATCGGGCCTCCAACACCGGATTCGGCTTGCACCGCCACCACACCGAGCCCTAGCCACAACCACAGCATCCGCCTCGCTGTGGCGCTCTGGGCCAATGACTTCACCGAGCGGCCCGGCAACGTGCCCACCGCAATCCATGCGCGCATCGCCTCCGCCTGCCGACTCGTCAGAATCCACTCGGCGCGAAGCCGGAATGACGGGCAGTGGAGAGCAATCTTCACTCCTGAACCTCGCAATGGTTTCGAAAAACGGGCGGAATAAAATCCGGTCCAGCTCAGCCGCGTCCAGACCTTCGGGTCCGTGGGCAGGTCGAGCGCTCCATCGGCGGCCTTGCGAAGCAACAAACGGTGAAAGCCCGCCGGTCGGGCTTGATCCAGTCGCTCGGCGACTTCACCCGGGCCGGCGGGAAACAGCGGCAGGTCGCGATTCCCCTCCATCGCCAAACGCAGGGCTAAAGGGAGGACCCCCGTGCTGGCCACTTCCCAGCCGTAGCGTTTCGCCTCCGCCCGCCAGCGCGCGAGCGGCCAGTTGTTGAAATGCGCTCCGCAAATATCGCTGCTCAGGTAGCTGGCCGACATCGTGGCCAATTCGCCAAGGTCGTCGTCATGGAGCGAATCCCAGAGGCGCAGCAGTGCACGCAACCGCTCCTCGTTCCGCAAGTCATCTACGGCCAAGCCGAAGCTCGCGAGCCACGGCCGCAATCGCGTCGCCGGATGCCCTTCGCCGTTGACTCCCAAGTAGAGCGCGCCGCCATGGCGCACACACTTGGACAGGTTGCGCAACGCCGATCCGGGTTTCGGGACATAGCTCAGGACACCGTGGCACGTGATGAGATCGAACTCGCCGTCCGTCCGGGCGGCGAGATCGGGCGCGGTGAGGTCGGCGACCCGAAAGTCGATCGGGCGCCCTGCTCCGCCCGCGCGCTGAAGCCGTCGGGCGACCGCAATGGAACCTGGGCTAAAATCGACCGCGACTATTTCCGCTTTGGGCCATTCCCGCCGGAGCACAATGGCCTCTTGGCCTGTGCCGCAACCGGCGACGAGCACCCGCTGCGGATCCGAGGCTCCGGGCCGCCCGACGGCCTGCATCCATTCTCTGGCAGGCATTGAGCCGCTCTTCACCGTGGATTCCCCCGTCGTCGGACCTGGGTAGGGCCGGCGTTCGTAGCCCTGTTTGATGCGTTCGCTGGCAATCATGCCGCAGTCATCGGGTGACCGTCATGTCAGGTCAACTCCCCCTGCCATCCGCTCCGGTAGCTCAAATGAACCCGAATTCCCCGAACCCAGCCTTGGATGGGGTCAGCCGGTTGAACTCTCAGAGTTGCGTGTTGCAGAGCAGTGGACGGATCGTGTTTGGTTAGTTGCCAGGGATGGAAGTCCGCCTCCGGCCCGCGAAGTGAAACAGGCATTCCTGCCTGTTCCGTAGTTTCCCGATCACAGACAGGAATGTCGGTCTCACCCTGGCATGCAGCTCAGAGCAACGTTAAGCCCAAGAGCGATCGTACCTTCTCCGGATCCTCGAATCCCTCGTCGGCGCCGAGGTCCTTTTGGCGCCTCGCTGCGACGGCCAGAACGTCACACGCCTCGTTTTCTTCGTGCCCCGCGTGGCCGCGAATCCATTCGAACTGCACCGTGTGACGGCTCAGCAACGCCCGAAGCTCAATCCAGAGGTCGGTATTCTCGCGGAAGCCATCCCCTTTCTTAAAACCCTTCATCGCCCACTTTTCCACCCAGCGCTCGGTCACCGCCCGGGAGACATATTGTGAGTCGGTTACAATCTTCACCCGCTGTCCGTCTTTCTTGAGCGCCTTCAGCGCTTCGATCGCAGCCCGTAGCTCCATGCGGTTATTGGTCGTGCGACGGACTCCGCCTGAAATCGCTTTCCGATGGGCCCCGGCCGTAAGAATGGCCGCCCAGCCGCCTGGTCCCGGATTCGTTTCACAGGCCCCGTCAGTGAAAATAATGATGTCCAGTGCTGCCATTTCCTCGACCGTTTCACGAATCAACACCTGCGACAAAATCAAAGCGGATCGGCTTCCGGACCCGCCCGGAGGAACGTTCTGGCGCCGCTCACGGGACGTGGTAAACAAGTGGATGGCATCTATTGGCCGACGCAATCTTCTCACCGTTATCCGTCAAGCTCCACCCGGGTTTTACCTCGATGGCGGCACCCACGGGGAGATTCTCCTGCCCGGTCGCTACATTCCCAGCGGCGTCGGTCCGGGATCCACGATCGATGTCTTCGTTTACCGCGATTCGGAAGACCGGCTCGTTGCCACCACCGAGACCCCGCTCGCGATGGTCGGCGAATTCGCCTACCTGCGCGTGGTGAGTGTGAATC
>CAYVDZ010000296.1:0-6649 GCA_964450575.1 uncultured Opitutus sp. | reverse complement strand
GACGATGTCGGCAGCGGCCAGGTTCATCTCCAACTCCAGATCCCACGTGAACTCATGGCGTATCCGTGGGAACTCATGCACCACCGCGGCGAATGGTTGAGCGAACGCTTTGCCATGGGCCGGCAGGTGTTCATGGCCACCGGTCTGGCCCGCCGCGTGCCCCGGCGCCGGCAGGGACGCGTGCGCATTCTCGTTATAGGCGATCCGGTGCTCGATACGCCCGGTTGGACACAACTGCCCGGCGCCCAAGCGGAGGCCGAACAAGTCGTCGGTTATTTTCTCAAACTGAAAGAGCAAATGGGCGAAGTCATCGACTTCGATCCCGTGCGCGACGCGCATATTCATACGCGCGTGACCAATGCCGATTTTCGCGCGCTCCTTCGCGATGGCGACTATGATATCGTTCATTTCGCCGGCCATGGGGTTTTCGATGCCGACGATCCCGAGACCAGCGCCTGGTTGTTGAGCGATGGAAAGCTCTGGGCGCTCGAGCTGCGCAATACCCTCTCCGAACACCCGGCACCACCTTGGCTCATTTACGCCAACGCCTGCGAAGCCGCGATGGAAAGCCGCGCCATCAAATATCAAGGCAATGTCTTCGGGCTCGCCACGGCCTGTATCAACGAAGGTGTCGCCGCCTTCATTGCTCCGCTTTGGCCGATTGACGATCTGCTCGCACAACAGATCGCCCTCACGTTTTATCACGAACTCTTTTCCGAACGGGCTTCGCTCGGCGAGGCGTTGCGCCGCGCCAAGGCCGGCGCCCGCCGCATCGCCACGCCATCCGAAACGGACGGTGATGACACCGGCGCCTGGGCCAGTCTCGGCTGGGCGAGCCTCGTGCTATACGGTGACGCCACCGAGGAAATGTTCCAAGCCCTCGCCGGCAGCGAACGCCGCAACGTCCCCGTTCCATCCATGCGCGGGGGCGAAGCGGCTCCCGTTCGCAACCGCCCGCAGCCGCGCCTCGAAGGCCTGCGGCCCGCGTTGCTGCACGCGCCGGATCAAGTTCTCCGTGACTGGGTCGACGATCCCGTGGCGCTGCGCCGCGGCCCCGTGCGCGGTGGGCCGGCGACCGAAGCACCCGAAGGTCCGGCACTCGAATTGGTCGAGGAGGCCGGTCTGCGGCGCTGGCGCATTCGCAAGCCCGGCCAGGCGGCAGCGGCCGGTACGCGCGGCGGCGAAGCCACCTACGACGGCTTACCCGGATCGGACTTCGCACAGCTGCTCGCCAATCCGGCCGTGCGCCGTCAATTGCCCGCGCAACGCGGCATCGTGCGCGTCATCGGTCGCTGGATCATCAGCGGCTTCGACGACGGCCTCACCGGCCTCGTCCGCGAATACGATCGCGAGGAGGTCCCCGTGGAAAGACTGTTATCGATCAACGGAACCACGATGCGTCCACTCGCCGATGTCGGATTGCCCAAGGCGACCAAAGACAACGACCGCGTTCTCCTGCTGATTCATGGCACGTTCAGCAAGACCGCTTCGCCCGTGGAAGGATTCGGCCCCGCTTTTCTAAAATGGGCGCAACAACGCTACCGCGCGGTGCTGGGCTTTGATCACTGGACGTTATCAAAGGATCCGTTGGAAAACGCCGAACTGCTCGCGCAGGAACTGCTCCGACTCGCCCCCGAACTGCTGGAAGGAAAGCGCCTCGACATTATCACGCACAGCCGCGGTGGTCTGGTCGCACGGGCGTTCTGCGAGTTGCTCCCGCATGCCGGCGCGGTGAAGAACCTGATCTTTCTCGGCACCCCCAATTGCGGCACCGATCTCGCGAATCCAAAAAACTGGGGAGCGATGGCCGACACCCTGATCAACCTCACGGGGGTCGATCATGCGCGGACGTTTGGCCGGCTCGCCGGATTGCTCGCCCGTCTCGCGGTCGCCCGCGGCATGTCGAGTATTCCCGGCATTCTCGCGCAAAATCCGTTGATGGCCGGCCAGGACTCGTTCCTGAAACGCCTGCAAGCGGCAGATCCTGATCAGGGCATCCGGCACGCTGCCGTGACAGCCGAGTTCGAACCGTCTCCCTTCGTGCCGAATCTCAAGGCCCTCTGGCAAGCCGCGAAGTCCGCCGGGATCGATGCGGCGATCGACGGCTTTTTCCGCGACGGCAATGACCTCGTCGTCAACACCAAGAATGTGTGGTGCCTCGGCCAGCCGCCCTCGGAGGCCGCGAACTTGCCCGCGTTTTTGAAGAGCGACCGGGTTCTCGCCTTTGTGCCCGCCGACACCAAGGTCGTACTGCCCGCGGGCATCCATCGCGAAGTCCTGACCGGCGTGCATCATTGCAACCTCTTCGGCCAACCGACCGCCCAGGAAAAAATCCGTCAATGGCTCACTGAAGCTTAGTCGGGCACGCGAACCGCACACTAATCAGGTCGCTGCCATCGGCAGGTAGTTCTCACCCGGCGGGGAGCCTGCCGCCGTAGCGCCCATCAGGGACCCGGGCGCAGCGGTCTGTTCGCCCGCCTGCCCGGGCCGTTCAGGCACGCTCCACGATTAGAAACTGAACGTGCTGGTGAGAAGCCAGCGGGTCTCGTTCGGGATCCGAATAACGGCAATACTACCATCCGGATTGGCGGTGACGGGAATATCGTCATTGTTGCCCCAGGCGTTGCGGACATTGAGCTGCAGCCGCCAATCGATGTCCTTGAAGATCTTCCGGCGATAGCTGATCCAGACATCTCCAGCGAGCTCCTCAGGGCCGTAATACGGATTCGCGAGATCAGTAAATTGCGACTCCATGATCGGATCGTTGTCCGCAATTTGGTTAACGTTCGTATAGTTGGGATTCGTCTCCACGATCTTTTCCTTCAGCCGATTTCCGGTCAGGAAAGGGTTGCCGAGTGCGACCTTCGACTGCCAGCGGACAGCGGTGCCCAGGCTCATTTGTTTCAGCACCGGCACCTCCAGATCGCGGAAGTCGTAGGTCGTGACAAAATTCGCGCGCCATTTACGCTGCTCCTGTGAAACCGCCCCGTCCTGAGCGACCGTCGCCGCGAGCGGAGTGCCGATATTGCTAGTGAAGCGCTCGGCCGTCGATTGCCGTTCCGGGAGCGCGGGACCCTGATCAATCCCCAGCAGGTTGAACTTCTCCAGGTTGGCAAAGAGCGCATCAGCCACCCGTTTGGTCAGACGGGCGGACCCGTTGAGCACCGTCTCCTGTTTCGCGACGTTAAATGAAACGCGCCAGCGGCGAGTGAGATTCCCCACTAGCTCGGCTTCGAAACCGCGAGCGGTAAGATCGCTGGTGTCCGTCAGTCCCTGGAGCCCATCGCTCTGGAGATTACCGCTCGCATCAAACCGCAGATTCTTCAGGGAATTCGCCGGCTCGGGCAGCAGTTGGAAAAGTGCATTGTATAATTGTTGATATGAATTGTAACCGGCGGCGGTTACACCGGGGATGGTGGAGAACTCGATCCCTTGGGTTTGCGCGGTGGTATAGCGGTTGATAAGGAAATTGGGGAAATTAAAGGCCTGCCCGGTAGCTCCCTGGGCATTGTTGGAGGAATTGGTTTGAAGGGTTTTGAACCAATTTAAACGGAGTGACGCACGGCGGTCGAAAAATTCGGCGAGAACGCCGTATTCCTTGGTTTCACCCGCGGGAGTATCAATAATCACTCCATTGAGATTAGTGCGGACATTTACCGGGTTAAAATTACCGGATTCATTATAAAAGGCGCTCAGGTCCAGTCCAAACGGCAACCGCCCAAGAACCCGCTCGGGATAACGGCCGACGACACTCCAAGTGAAGTTGCGGCCATCCTCATCAAGATCAACGTCGTCACCAAGACGGAAGCTCGGGTCGAGTGTGCCATCCGGCAACCGCGTATTGTTCTCGTTGGAATAGGTTTTAAGGCTATCCCAGCGCCAGCCAATGACCCCGATAATCGTGTCGTTAAAAAAATCGCTTTTCAGGCTCAGGGATTTCGACTCGAGCGTCTGCCGGCTAAGCGACCCACCATTGAGAAAGCGGCGGACGGAGAGATCGTCGGTCACGAGTTGCTTGGTCGTGAAGTCGAAAAACGTGACGCGATGGGTATCGCCATCGCGTGGAATTGCGCCCGAAAACGGCGTGGTGATGCGAACGTCGTCGATCGATCCCGCATTCACGACCGACGGGCCCACATACTGCAGAATAACCGGGGAACGACGGAACGAACTGTTGAGCGCGGCTTGAAAAACATCCGTGGTGAGATTGCGTCGATCGCTATCCCACGACAGGTCGTATGACTCCGTGCGCGCATCGATCTCCTGGGTATTGAACAATCCGGTAAAGGTATGCTTGCCGAGAGGGATTCCGAAGAACGTCTTCTTTTGCTCGTCGAAATCGAGACGATAGAAGGCGGTGGCGCGGAACGAATCACGCTCCCGATCCTGCCGGCGATCCTGACTCCCGAGCTGCTGAATAAAGGGACGACCGACATTGGGGTTTGGTTCATCATTGCTCAGATACCGGGAGACATCGATATAGATGTCGGACTGCCCGTTGCCAGCCCCGTTCTGCCCGAATGAAAACGGGAGTGAGCGCTTGGAGCGCGTCGTCTGGCGATCGTACGCGAGTTCGAAACCGCCCCGACCGTCGAAGAGTTCCTGGGTAAGCGCGACGTTAAAGGCATCGAAATCCTGCTCGATGCGGTTGCTCCCACCAGAGATGAGCCGCTTGCGATAGTCGAAGATTTCCCGGTTCTGCAAGGACGGCGTCACGAAACCGGACAGCAAGCTGTAACTGGAGCGAGTGGAAATGACATCGACGGGCGGACGACGGTTCAGGTTGTTCGCATAGCGAATCCGGCCCATGATACCGGCAATACCGTTTAGCGCGGGGTTATTCGAGCTCGCAAAGCCCGGAGCCGATTGCCCCGGAGTGTCATAGACGAGAGGAATCTGAATGAAATACGGAACGCCATAGTAACCACCGACGTTCTGCGGAATGGCACTGGCATTTCCCCGATTATCGACGGTAACACGCGGGGCGTAGATATAGCGTGGGTTTCCGGGAGTCAGCGCCGCGTCGAGGGTGACGCCTGGAATATCATTGAGCGCAGGATCAGGCGGCTGAAAGAAGATACTGAACGCATCGAGCGGCGGGATCACGTTGACAGGGTTCGCCTGGCTGTCGCCAATTTCGCCGGAGGCCCGCAGGGTAGTCTTACCAAAGAGCGGAGTGCGCTTTCCATCACGCAGAATGGCCTCGATTGCCCCAAAGAGGCGGCGTTTGCGGTCGAACGCCGGCTCCTGATCATAATTGTTCTGCTCGCCAACACTGGCAATGCGGACCGCCAGGCGATCTCTCACGAGCACGCGGTTCAAATCAAGCGACGCCCGGTAGGATTCATTGGACCCATAACGGACGGAGACTTCGTTGCGATTTTCGTTAAGCTGCGCTTTTTGCAGCGACGCTTCGATAATGCCCGCCGGATTTCCGATGCCGAAAAGGAGGGAGTTGGGTCCACGGCTGATCGTTACCCGCGAGGTGTTATAGGAATCAAACGGGATATCGGTGAGAAAAAAATCGCGCGTGTTGCTGGCAGGGCCAATGCCCCGAACGCGCTGGTTGCCCTGGGGATTTTCGCGACTCTCCGATTGGTCGGGACGGCCATTGCTTTGGCCACCCCCCGCAAAATTTCCGTACACTCCACCCACCTCGGTCCCGGTTGTGAGGGAAAGAAGTTCCCCGATATTGGTTGAAGCCGTATCGTTGAGAAACTCCGGGGTGATGATACTGATGGACGCACCCACATCGCGGAGCGCAGTATTGATGCGCGTGCCAGCAAGCGTGCTATTGGCGGAGTAACCAACATTATCGTCTTCACTGACGACGAAGGGATCAAGCATCACGCGGTCACCGGGGTCCAGCGGCGTGGTGGGGACAGCCGAAGCCGGAGCCACTTGAGATAAGAGTGCGGAGGTGGACGCAGTCAGCAGCAGAGCGCCAAGGGCAGAATTCAGAATATTCATGGCAATCATCGCGGGTTTGGGTTAGGGCTTCCGGTCGTTTATCGACCGCAAGATACGCATACTATCTACGTTGCTTCGCAACCGGCCAGAGAGTTAGGACGGCATTGCAAGCTCCGGTAAAAAATTGAGTGGGCAAAATAATCAGGTCAACCCTCAAGATCCGAGAGACCGCCAATCTCTTCCGCCCGGCGCCAATTCCGGATCGAAAGGAACAGGCAGCAAATGAAGCGCATCATAAATCCTGATACACTTCGGATTGGCCCCGCCCGTCGTCCACCGCGGACCTTCAACGGCTGAGCTCGGTTTGAAAGGGATCGAGCAACAACACCGACTCCGCACTCCCATATCCAATCCGGTGCCAGTCGATCTCGTAGGGATCGCCCGCCTCGGCGATTCGGCGCATAAGCGCGCTCCGCACCGCCGCGCGCGTGTCCATCGGCGGGTCGATCAGCGAACGCGGACTTTCCAGATCGAGCCCCCACGGACCGTCCAGGTCCGCGAGCGCGAGCCCGAGGCTCCGGTCGGGATCGACTTGGTGGTATTCAAGATCCTGCGACTCCAGCCAGGGCGCATCCCACGCCAAGCCTTCGCGCTGCCGAAACGTCTCTAACAGCTCCAACTTTGTCACCCAATCCACGAGACCCATCAGCTGCTTCGGATCCGACGCCAGCCCCTGCGC
>CAYVDZ010000295.1:0-6665 GCA_964450575.1 uncultured Opitutus sp. | reverse complement strand
TGATGGGCTGCCCCGCCCGCCGGCCCCAGCCGAACCTCCCGTCCCCGAAGCCAGGCGGGAGAAAAGCGGAAAATAGGAAAAGCGAGAAAGTGGAAAATCGGGAAAGCGGAAAACTCGGAGCCAGCTGGAAGAGCCCAGCTCACTCCCGGCCTGCCCGGGCGCCATCTGGGCTTTCCGATTTCCCGCTTTCTCAATTTTCTTCATCTCCGGAGGGAAAACGCCCCACGGGAAATTCATTCTGCGGAGTGACAGTGCCTCTCGCGTTGAATCTCAAACGGTTCTTTGCTGGGCTCATCTGTTCTATGCCAACGCCGATTCCTGAATTATCCTTCTTTGCCCGCCTCAAGCTCGCCTTTCGCGTGCTAGGCAACGCCTCGCTCGCTCAACAAGTGGCGGTGCTGGAGCCCGCCGCCGCGGCGGTACCGGCCGCGCCGCCACCACCCGAAAAGACGCACGCCGCCAGGCTCGCGGTTCTCGCGCTGCTGCAACGTGAAGGTCGCCTCATCGATTTTCTGCAGGAGGATGTGAGCTCATTTTCCGATGGCGATATTGGCGCCGCCGCCCGCGTCGTCCACGCCGGCAGCCGGAAGGTGCTCGAACAGTATCTTACCCTCGAACCCGTGCTCAAGGAAGCCGAGGGCGCGAGTGTCACGGTGCCCGCCGGCTTCAATGCCGAGCGGATTCGGCTGACGGGAAACATCGCCGGTGAGCCTCCCTTCCGGGGTTCGCTCAAACATCACGGCTGGGTCGCCACCGCTGTGCGCCTGCCGGCCGTAGCCACTTCACTTGATGCCCGGGTGATCGCGCCCGCCGAAGTGGAACTCTAGACGCAGGTTCCCCCGGCTTTGGGCCTTTTCGGCCGCGGCATTCATCATCAGTACTTCTGCCCTGCGCTCAGACGCCCTCTGAACGTCCGTCCATCTTCAATTTCTCATGGCTCGTTATTCCATCGGCATCGATCTCGGTACCACCAATTCGGCCGTCTCCTACTTCGAACTCGACCGCACCGCCGCCCGTGGCCGCGAGCAATCCATGCTGGCGGTTCCGCAGGTCACCGCCGTCGGCACCGTTGAAACCAGGCCTCTCCTGCCGTCCTCCCTCTACCTGCCCAACGCGCAGGAGTTTCCGCTCGGGGCGCTCGGATTGCCCTGGGCTCAGCAACAGGGAAATCTCGTCGTGGGCGAATTCGCCCGCGCTCACGGGGCCAAGGTTCCCGCGCGGCTGATTTCCTCCGCCAAGAGCTGGCTGTCCCACGCCGGGGTCGATCGTCAGAGCGCCATCCTGCCCTGGCAGGCGCCGGAGGATGTCACGCGGATTTCGCCGGTCGAGGCCTCGCGCCACTCCCTCGCCCATCTCCGCGCTGCCTGGGATCACCAGTTTCCGGATACGCCGTTTGCCGAGCAGGAACTGGTGCTCACCGTGCCCGCGTCCTTCGATGCCGCCGCGCGCGATCTCACCCTCGGCGCGGCGCAGCAGGCGGGTTGGCCGACCCTCACGCTGCTCGAGGAACCGCAGGCGGCGTTTTACGCCTGGACCGAACAGATGGGCGAACGCTTCCGCCAACACGTGCGCGCGGGCGACGTCATTCTCGTGGTGGACGTCGGTGGCGGCACCAGTGATTTCTCGCTCATCGCCGTGACCGATCGCGGGGGCGAGGTGGAGCTCACCCGCATCGCGGTCGGCGATCACATTCTGCTCGGTGGCGATAACATGGATCTCGCGCTTGCCTACACGGTGAATCAGCGCCTCGGAGCCGAAGGGAAGAAGCTCGACGCCTGGCAGTTCAACGCGCTGACGTTTGCCTGCCGTCACGCGAAGGAAGCCATGTTTTCCAATGCAAAGCTCGCTCGCGTTCCCCTTGTCGTGCCCGGCCGGGGCTCGTCGCTCATCGGTGGCATGATCAAGGCGGAGCTCACGCGCGAGGAACTCACCCGCGTGCTCACCGATGGATTTTTTCCGAAGGTCGCGGTGTCCGAACTGCCCAAAACCGCCCGCAGCACGGGTCTTACCCAGATGGCGTTGCCGTATGCACAGGACGCCGGGGTGACGCGGCATCTGGCGGCCTTTCTCACCCGGCAGGCGAAGGCACTGGGATCGGCGCAGGCGGCGCCGGTGCCGATCACGGGAAAGGCGTTCGTGTATCCCACCGCAGTGCTGTTCAACGGCGGCGTATTCAGATCGGAACTACTGAAGGAACGTGTGCTGGAGGTCTTGAATCAATGGCTCGCCGCCGATGGCGGCAAGCCCGTCGCGGAATTGCCCGGCGCGGAGCTCGATCTCGCGGTGGCGCGTGGCGCCGCTTACTACGGCTGGGCGCGGCATGGTCACGGTCTGCGCATTCGCGGCGGCACGGGTCGCGCGTATTACGTCGGCGTCGAAACGGCGATGCCAGCCGTGCCGGGCGTCGAACCGCCGGTGCGCGCGCTGTGTGTCGCTCCGTTCGGAATGGAGGAAGGCACGAAAGCCGACATCCCTCCGCAGGAGTTCGGCTTGGTCGTGGGTGAGCCCACCCGTTTTCGTTTCTTCACCAGCTCGGTGCGGCGGGACGACACCGTGGGCATGATGGTCGAGGATCCCGTGGACAACGATGAGTTCGAGGAGGTCGCACCGATCGAGTCGACGCTGCCCGTGGAGGCCGGTGATGAAGGCCGGCTCGTTCCGGTCAACCTGCAGGCGGCCGTCACCGAGATCGGCACGCTGGAGTTGCGTTGCCTTGAAAAAGGCGGCGCCGGCCGCTGGAAACTCGAACTCAACGTCCGGATGAAGGAATGAGCGGGGAACACGCGGAGGCGATCGAAGCGCGACGGCGGGAGTGTAGGACCGACGCTCGCTTGCAGTCGGGCTCGGGCTGGGTCTCGTGAATTAAAATTTCTGAAAGCTGACCATGTCTGCCACTCACGTTGTCGGGATTGATCTGGGAACCAGTAACTGCGCGGTCGCGTTTGCGCGCGTGGCTGACGGCGCGGAGGCGAGCATCACGGATTTTCCGGTGGTGCAGCTGCAGCGTCCGGGTCAGGTGGGCACACAGCCACTGCTGCCGTCCTGTCTCTACGTGCCCGGCGCGCATGAACTCGCGGCGGGAGCGGTGCAGCTGCCTTGGGGAGAATCACCGCCGCTGCTCGTAGGCGAGTTTGCCCGCTGGCAGGGAGCGCGTGTGCCGGGGCGCCTGGTCGCGTCGGCCAAAAGCTGGTTGTGTCATCCGGGCGTCGATCGCACGGCGGCGATTCTGCCCTGGGGCGCGTCCGCCGAGGTCACCAAGGTTTCGCCGATGCAGGCGTCGGGCCTCCTGTTGTCGCACATCGCCAACGCGTGGCAGGCGGCGCATCCGAACGCACCGCTGGCGGCGCAAGAGGTTGTGATTACAGTGCCGGCATCCTTTGACGAAGTGGCGCGTGCCCTCACGGTGAGTTCCGCGCAGCTGGCCGGATTGAAAACGTTCACGTTGGTGGAGGAACCGCAGGCGGCGTTCTATGATTTCACGTCGCGGCATCGTCATGACTTGGCGGACACGCTGACGGGAATTCGTCTGGTGCTCGTCGTGGATGTAGGCGGAGGCACGACCGACTTCACTCTGATCTCCGTCGCGGTCGGCGATGAGGGGCCGGTTTTAAAACGCATCGCGGTGGGCGAGCATTTGATGCTGGGTGGCGACAACATGGATGCGGCCCTCGCTCGTCGCGCGGAGGAGCGGCTGACGGCCGCGGGGCACAAGTTGAATGCGACCCAGTGGACGCAGCTTGTACAGGTGGCGCGCGGAGCGAAAGAGGCGTTGCTGGCAGTCACGGCGCCTGAGCGCCATGCGATCGCAGTGGCGGGCACCGGCAGCCGGTTGATTGGCTCGACATGGTCGACCGAGCTCACGCGCGACGAGGTGGAGCAGCTGATTGTGGACGGTTTTTTCCCGGCCTCGGAGCCGGATGAGACGCCGCGTCGGTCGGCCCGCGTAGCCCTGCAGGAACTCGGTTTGCCGTACACGCAGGACCCGGCGATCACGCGGCACCTGGCGGCGTTTTTGACGACCCACGCCGCGGCCAGTTTCGCGGCGCTGCAGGCGCGAGAGGCGAGCCCGGCGGGTGGCGCGACGGCGGCTCCGAAGTTTGCAGCCGGGTCGTTGCCGCGGCCGGACGCGATTCTGCTGAACGGCGGCGTCTTCAATGCGCCTCGTCTGGCGCAGCGGCTGGTGGAAGTCGTCTCGGGCTGGTGGCCGAAGAGCCCGCGCATTCCGTTGCTGCATCATGATTCACTGGATCTGGCGGTCGCACGGGGAGCGGCGGCGTACGGCTTGGTGCGTCGCGGGATTGGTCGTCGCATTGGCGGGGGCGCGGCTCAGGCGCTGTATATAGGCCTGACGCCGGAGAAAGCGGAGGCGACGCAACGCGCGGTCTGCGTCATTCCGCGCGGCCATGAAGAAGGACAGACCCTTGATCTTACGGAGCGTCCATTCCAGCTCATGGTCGGCCAGCCCGTACAGTTTCCGCTTTTTTCAACCACGGCGGATCGCGTGGATCGGCCGGGTGAGATTGTGGACATCACGGATGCCTTTCATCCGCTGCCGCCGCTGCACACGTTGCTGCGGGCCACGCACGCGAAGGGCGGTGTAGTGCCGGTGCACTTACGTTCAACCCTGACCGAACTCGGCACGCTTGAGTTGTGGTGTGTCTCCAATGCCGCCGACGAACGCTGGCGTCTGGAGTTTGAATTGCGCGGTGCGACGGCCCGAAAGGGAGCGACCGTGACGGAGTCGATGCCCGCGAGTTTTGGCCAGGTGCGCGACCTTGTGGATCGGGTGTATGGTCCGGCACCGCGCACGGTGGAACCGCGCGAAGTGAAACGTCTGGGCGAAACGCTCGAGGCGGCGCTGGGCGAACGGGAAACGTGGAGCGTGCCGCTGTTGCGCGAGCTTTGGGGCACGATGTTTGCGGGAGCGAAACGGCGGCGGCGGTCAGCGATTCACGAGCGGATTTTCTACCGCTATGTCGGCTACGGCTTGCGGCCCGGATTCGGTTATCCGCTGGACGAATGGCGCTGCGAGCAGACCTTTCAGCTGCTGACGGAGAACGTTACGTTTCACAGTGAGCCCGCGGTTTGGAATGAGTTCTGGGTGATGTGGCGGCGCATCGCGGGTGGACTCAACGCCGAGCAGCATCAGGCGATCTGGCGGGTGTTGGAGCCGCATCTGGCGCGGCGCATTCCGTCGAATGCCTCGAAGAACGCGGCGCGACCGAAAGGCCTGCAGCCCGAGGGTCTCGACGAAATGGTGCGGGCCGCTGCCTCGCTCGAGCACCTGAATCCGGAGCAAAAAATTGTCTTCGGAAACTGGATCGTGACGCGGTTGAAAACGGCGGGGCAGTCGAGCTCCGGCCCGTGGGCGTGGTCGCTGGGACGGGTGGGTTCGCGCGTGCCGATCTTTGGCAGTGGACATCGGACCGTGAGCGCGGATCACGCGGCGGAGTGGTTGGAGCTGCTGCTGCAAAAGGATCTGCGCTCGGTTGACGGCGCCGCTTTTGCGGCGGTGCAACTGGCGCGCGTCACGGGTGATCGTACGCGTGATCTGGATACAGAATTGCGGGAACGCACGGTGGCGGCGTTGCGGGCGGCCAAGGCGCCGGAGCGCTGGTTGCAGATGGTGACGGAGGTGGTGCAGCTCGGAGCGGATGACGAGGCACGTGCGCTCGGGGATACGTTGCCACTTGGCTTGAAGATGGGGTGACGGTGGCGGCGGGCGGGAGGCGGACGGCGTGTGATTTGGAGACGAGACCAATCTCGGAGGGACAGACAGGAATGTCTGTTTCACCGGGGGAGGTCGATTTCAACCTGTTCTTGAATGACGCGGCCGTCGAAGAGGTGGAGTGGACGAATTGAATGTCGCGGGCCGGAGTTTTGGTGACGCTGACCAAGTTGGACGCGGCCGAAACGACTGCTCGTAATTTGTCACAAGACGCTGGCGCCCGAGGCGAGAAAGGGTTCTCTCTCTGATACACGTGAGCCACGAAGAACAACAAGTGATGTTCGACCTTTTTTCGCCGCAACCCGCGGCGAAGCCTGTGTCTCCGGCAGTAGCGGAAGCGAAGATCCATCGACCGGATGCGCGGGTCGAGCCCAGAGTGGCCACGCGTTCGACGGAGATCGTTTTTGAGCGGAGCCAGCGGGCGCAGAATTATCGGCTGACGCTCCGTCGCGATGGTACGGCGGTGGCGACGATTCCGGCCCGCGGCACCGAGCGGGAGGCGTGGCGCTTCGTCGACCAACATCGGGAGTGGCTGGAGCGTGCGCGGGAACGCCAGCGGCATCGCCCGCGGGCAGCGGAGATCTGGACCGTGGGCACGCGCATTCTATGGCGCGGAGAAATGTCCGAAGTGAGGGTCGCCGCTCGCGGAGACAAGCCGCAGGTGTGCCTCGCCGCGGATACGTTTCGGGTGCCGGCGCTGGAGGGGGATTTGCGACCGACCTTGGAAGCCCATTTCGCGCGTCGGGCGCGGATCGAATTGCCGGCGCGGACGTGGGAACTCTCGGCGGTCACGGGCGTGGAGGTGAAGCAGGTGACGGTGCGCAACCAGCGTTCCCGCTGGGGCTCCTGCTCGGCGAACGGGACGATTTCACTGAATTGGCGGCTGGTGCAAACGCCCGAGGCGATTCGCGACTACATCATTTATCATGAGCTGATG
>CAYVDZ010000294.1:0-6681 GCA_964450575.1 uncultured Opitutus sp. | reverse complement strand
ATGTGCATCGGCGGCGGGCAGGGCATCGCGGCGATCTTCGAGCGCGCTGCCTGAGATGAAAACCCGCCAACTTGGGGCCAGTGGCCTCAACGTGAGCGAGATCTGCCTTGGCACTATGATGTTCGGCGACCGCACCGACGAGGGCGAGGCGGGCCACATCATTTCCTCGGCGCGCGAGGCGGGCGTCAACTTCGTCGATACCGCCGACCAGTATGCCGGCGGCAAGTCGGAGACGATGCTCGGCAAGCTCATCAAAAGCGATCGAGCCAACTGGATCGTGGCCAGCAAGTGCGGCAACACCGGCCGTCCCGCACCCGACGACCAGAGCCTTTCGCGGCGCGAGATCGTGAGCGCGCTCGATGCGTCGCTCAAGCGGCTCGGCATGGACCATGTGGACATCTATTACTTCCATATCGACGACGAGCGCACGCGGCTGGAGGAATCGCTCGATGCGATAGGCGACATGTCCGTGCGGGCAAGACGCGCTATTTCGGCCTGTCGAACTTCCGCGGATGGCGCATCGCGCAGGTGGGGATGTTGTGCGACCGGCTCGGCGTCCCGCGCCCGGTCGTCTGCCAGCCGTACTACAACGCCATGAACCGCATGCCCGAGGTGGAGGTGATCCCCGCGTCGGTGGCTTTCGGCCTGGGTGTGGTGTCGTATTCGCCTCTCGCACGCGGCGTGCTCACGGGCAAGTACACGCCGGGCGCCGAGCCGCCGGCCGAGTCGCGCGCCGCCCGCAAGGACAAGCGCATGCTGCAGACCGAGTTCCGCGAGGAGTCGATGGTCATGGCGCAGACGATCCGCGCGCATGCCGAGAAGCGCGGCATGACCGGCGGCCAGTTCGCGCTCAACTGGACGCTCAACAACCGCGCCGTGAGCTCCGTGCTCGCCGGCCCGCGCACCATCGACCAGTGGAGCGAGTATCTCGGCGCGCTCGAGCACGCTTTCAACGCCGAAGACGAGGCGCTCATCGACGGCCTGGTCGCGCCGGGCCACCCGTCGACGCCGGGTTATTCGGATCCCAAGTACCCGATCTCCGGGCGGCTGGTAGTGAAGTAAAAGTTGAGGTTTACTTTTGTAAGATCCGCTCCAGGAGCCGATATTCTGTGAATGTGGTTGTGCAATCGGACAACAGACCAGCTTGCGCAGAATCAATACGTCCTGGCGATGTGGGCCGCGATAGCTTTGACATGAATACATTTCGGCCGTGGCTCACTCTGTGAGCTACCCATAGTGATACTGTCGCTGCCCTTTCGATTCTTTCAAGCATTTAAGGGACAGTCAGCGAGGCGCGCCTACAATGCAAAAAATTGCCGACCGGGTTTTCTTTTCCGCCACGGACCTCACCCATTTCGCCGACTGTCAGCATCTGAGTTGGCTGGACCGGCTGAATCTGGATCAGCCCATGGAGAAGGCGGAGGTCGATGAACAGGCCAAGCTGATCCAGGCCAAGGGGTTCGAGCACGAGGCGGCCTACTTGGATGGGCTCGAAGAAGCTCACAGCAGGATCGTCACCATCAGTGCCAAGGCGAGCCTGCAAGATCGAGTGGCGAGCACGCACGCTGCGATTGCCGACGGTGCCGAGGTGATCTATCAGGCGACCTTGGTGCGCGGCAACCTCATTGGCCACGCCGATTTTCTGATCCATGTCGGCACTGATGGCAAGGACGGCAGCCATCAATACGAGGTCGTCGATACCAAGCTAGCCCGGTCGGCCAAGGCAAAGTTCATCCTGCAGCTTTGTTTCTATTCGGACCTGTTGAGCGACGCGACCGGGCAACTCCCGAATCACATGCACGTGGAGTTGGGCAACGGCAAACGCGAAACATTCAGGGTTGCCGACTATGTCTACTACTACCGGCATCTTCTCGCCCGGATGCTCGCCGACACTGGCGCCTACGGAACGTCGGAGCCTGTGTACCCGGTGCCATGCGAATTCTGCGCGTTGTGTCACTGGCGGGAACGGTGCGCGACCAAGCGGGAAACCGACGATCATCTTTCGGCTGTAGCCAACATTACCCGCCACCAGATCTCTCGCCTGGAGTCGGCAGGCGTACGCACCATCGCGACATTGGCAACCTTACCTGTGGATACCATAGTTCCGAAGCTCGTCGATACGAGTTTCGCCAAACTACGGGAGCAAGCATCCCTGCAGCTTGAGGAAAGAGAAACGGGCCAGCAAAAGGCCGTGGTCCTGCCGATTTCGCAGGATGAAATCCGTGGGTTTGCCCGGCTTCCGTTGCCAGATCAAGGGGATCTGTTCTTCGACATGGAAGGCGACCCTATGGAAGTCGACGGCTTGGAATACCTGTTCGGAATCTATTACTTCGACCAGGGCAAGGCCACGTATAAGTGCTTTTGGGCGCATACCCGTGAGGAAGAGCGGAAGGCTTTCATCGACTTCATGGACTTTGTGACTGAGCGTCTCGGGCACTTCCCCCAGATGCATATCTATCACTACGCCCATTACGAGAACACGGCGCTCAAGCGATTGATGACGACCCATGGCGCCCGGGAATCTGCCGTTGACCAACTGTTGCGCGATGCTCGGCTGGTCGATCTCTACAAAGTGGTTCGTGAAGGACTGCGCATATCGAAATCCAGCTACTCGATCAAGGCCGTGGAGTCGTTCTACGCCGGACAGCGGGCTGGCGAAATCAAAACGGGTGCCGGCAGCATCGTTTCGTACGAACGCTGGCGCGAAACGCGCGATCCGGCACTGCTCGATTCCATTCGCCAGTACAACGAAGAAGATTGCCGGTCGACCAGGCAATTGCGCGAATGGCTCCTGACTCTGCGGCCCGCCGGGTTGGCATGGTTCTCGACGGCGTCGATTGAGGAGGTGAAGAACAAGAAGCCTGCCCGGCAGAAATCCGACAAGACGATCCAACACGAGGAAAGGCTCGCCCTGTTTTACAGGCGACTGGTCTCAAATCCTGAGAATCCGGCTTTGGATCCGGGGATGGCGGAGCTGATCTATCAATTGCTCGACTTCCATCGGCGTGCTGACAAGCCGGTGTGGTGGTCGCTGTTCGAGCGGCAGGACGCCGAGTTCGAAGAACTGATCGAGGACCCGGAAGTAATTGCTGGACTTCATTCACCCATATCAGTCGAAGGAGGAGAGCGCTATGACGCGTACCGCTATAGTTTTCCGGAGCAGGATTTCAAGACCCGAGCCGGCGACTACGCCAAACGTCTCGACAATCTGAAGGACGTGGAAGTACTCTCGATTGACGAAGACGCTTTGAAGATCGACATAGAGATGCGTCCGGACGAGTCAGGCGAGCCGCCATCGACGCTATCGATTTCGATCGGGGCGCCGGTGAAGGCGGACGCCATGAGGAATGCGCTCTTTATATTCGCTGAAACGTATATCCGTGGCGGCGCAGAGTACAAGGCTGTGATTGACTACCTTTCGCGCCGCGTACCGGATGTCAATACAATTCGTCCGGGTGATCCGATTGTCGACACTGCCAGTGGCCCCTTGCCCCGGATCATTGATGTGGCCAAGTCACTGAACGATTCGTATGTGTTCATCCAAGGGCCGCCGGGAAGCGGTAAGACATATACCGGATCGCATTTGATCGCGGCGCTCCTTCAGTCGGGCAAGCGTATCGCCGTGTCGGCCAATAGCCACAAAGTCATCAATAATTTGCTTCAGGCCGTGGACAGGCGGATGCATGAGGCCGGGGCCGCCTATTCGGGAATGAAGAAGAGTTCGAAACGCGAACAATGGATCGACAGCGAGTTCATCGAAAACGTTAGTGCCGACACTCCTATTATCAAAGCTCGGCCCCAACTCCTGGCCGGCACCGCCTGGCTATTGTCGAAGGACTTCTGCCGGGGCGAATTCGACTACCTTTTTATCGACGAAGCGGGGCAGATGTCGCTCGCAAATACGATTGCGATGGGTATGTGCGCGAGGAATCTGATTCTCCTCGGGGATCAAATGCAACTCGGCCAACCGATTCAGGGGGATCATCCGGGACGCAGCGGGGAATCGGCTCTGGAGTATCTGCTGAATGGCGAGGCGACGATCGCTCCGGGGATGGGGGTATTTCTGGAGAAGACTTATCGGATGCATCCGGACGTTTGCCGCTTTATCTCCGATGCGATTTACGAGTCCCGGCTAGTCTCGGATGAATCGACGTATGGACAGGCGCTTGTGCTGGATGCGAATGCGCATCCCGCGCTGAAGCCGACGGGAATTCGGTATTTGCCCGTTGAACATGATGGTTGCTCGCAAAAAAGCGGGGAGGAGGCAGCGGTCGTCAAGGAGTTGGTTGCGAACCTATTGACTCAGCGCTATCGCAACAAGGAGGGGGAGATCAAACCGATTACGCTGAATGACATCTTGGTCGTCGCTCCGTACAACATGCAAGTGAATTTGCTTAAGCGGACGCTGGCGGATGGAGCTCGGGTGGGAACGGTGGATAAGTTTCAGGGGCAGGAGGCGGAGGTGGTGATTGTATCGATGGCCACTTCCAATCAAAACTACTTGCCGCGAAACATCTCATTTCTCTTCAGCAAAAACCGGCTGAATGTTGCAATCTCAAGAGCCCGTTGTTTCGCAATCCTTGTCGCAAGTTCAACGCTCGATCAAGCTGTTTCACATTCGGTTTCTGATGTTGCCCTTATAAACACGGTTTGCAATCTCACAACTCACCAGTTTCCGGAAAAAAACTATGGCTGATCGAAAACCGACTTTGAATATTCAACAGCGTCGGAGGCGCGTTCGGGAAGTTTTTGAGAAGAGAAAATTCAAACTTTCCAATGAGAAAGATAAAGCTGATGAGTTTCAGCATCAATCCGGTCACTACTTGTACTTCTACTGGCCGACAAAGGAGCTAGACATCCGGATCGATCCAACTATTGAATACTCACGCTTGCTGAAGTTGGATGGGGTTGGCCAGGAAGGACCTCACCCCGACGGATTGTGTGGTGGCACAGCGATGACAAAATTTCCAAAGTCATACAAATCGCTTGTTCCAAAGGATAGTCATGTCGGCAGGAGATTCCTCCTACTGGAAGATGTTTTGCCTGCTTTCCTCGACCATATGATCTCCATATATCTGCCCCAGATTGTCGAGAACGATGGTTCCTTTGCCCGGGATCAAATGCCAATAGCTGGCGATAGAAAGAAGCGAATAGAGGGCTTGCGTAATGATGTAGACAACGCGCTGCGACAGATCATGGTCGAATATGGAAATAAGCCGGGAGAGGATGTCGATGCAATCGTAAAACGGAGAATCGGACAGGGCCCTTTTAGAAACCTTCTCGAGGAAGTTCATGGCGTCACATGCTGCGTGTCCGGTATCACCAAGAGAAGACTACTAGTTGCCTCTCATATCGTTCCGTGGTCCAGAGCTTCGCCTATCCAAAAAACGGATCATGAAAACGGCCTGCTTTTATCCGTGATCTGGGACGCCCTTTTTGACAAAGGATTCATCTCGTTTGACGACCATGGAAAGCTGCTCTGCTCAGAAGAATTGGACAACGCGACAGCGGAGCGGCTAGGCATATCGACGGAAGCAAAACTACCGGAAGAGATGCTTACCAAGAGGCGGAAGGAGAACCTCTCTTGGCACCGAAGAGAATATGGCTTTTTGCCATAGCATCGGTTGATCGATGCGACGAACGGTTTCGGGACGAGAAAGCACCAAACATCAAAAATGATGTTGCTCCTCAATGGACTTTAGCGTAGAGTTCTACGAGACGGTCGCCGGAGCCTGTCCCGTGCAGGTCTTTCTGGACGAGTTGGAGGCAAGCGACCCGGAGGATTTCGCGGCGGTGGTTGCAGGGCTGGCAAAACTGCGCGACAGGAAAAACCACAGGGAGCCGCTATCGAAATCGATCGGGGACGGACTGCTCGAACTGCGCCACGTCGGCAAGCTCAACAGCCGCGTGATTTGGTTTTTCAGTAAAGGTCGCCGGATCATCGCGGTGCACGGGATTCGCAACAAGGGCCAGGCAATTGCGGCGCGGGACTTGCATACAGCCAGGGAACGGATGCGCGACTGGCAGGAGAGAACGAAACCATGAAGACGACCAATTTCGACCGTTACCTGGAGAAACAGTTGCAGGATCCGCGCTTCGTCGCGCGCTTTGATCGTGCCGGTGAGGCATGGGACGTCGCGCTGCAGATCGCCGCGCTGCGCGAGCAGGCCGGGCTCTCGCAAAAGGAACTCGCCAAACGACTGAAGACTTCGCAGCAGCAGATCAGCCGTCTGGAATCACCCGATTACGAAGGCCATTCGCTCGCCAATCTGCGGCGCGTCGCCGAAGTGCTGCATGCAAAAGTGCGCGTGGTGTTCGAACCGGAGGGCAAGAGCGTCAAGGGGGCTGCGCAGCCCACAGCCTCGTATCGCTTGAAACGCGCCGCGTTGAAATCAGCACTCAGATAGCCCGAGAACACAAGATGTGACGGGTTGCACTCGTCCCTTGCCGTCACCCCGCCATGGCAGTAATTTGACAGGAGACCGGCTCTGGAGGCTGGTATGATGTAAAAAATGGCAGCAATTGACCGCGGAGCGAGGGCTCCGGTCAATTTGCCTGACACCACTTCAAACCCCGCACTTACAGACGGGGTCCACGCAACCAGGAGACACGACGCAATGAAACCTTTCGCATCCATCACACTCGCCGCAACCTTGGCCGTTGCCGCGCTCGTTCCCTTGC
>CAYVDZ010000293.1:0-6707 GCA_964450575.1 uncultured Opitutus sp. | reverse complement strand
TGGGTGAGCAATTGACCACAAAGGTTCGGGGCTGCCCCCATGTTGGCCGTGGCAACAGCTGGGTTTACTCAAAATCGGGGTGCCCGATCGCGCATTCGCGATTCGCGACATGACCCCGTCCGAAATCTCCCAGTGAGCTCCTTGATGTCTTTGCCATGGTTCCGCCCATCGTAGCAGGAACCCGCCCCGGAGTTGCGCACGCTTGCCGAAGCTACACGATCATACCGCGCCCTCTGCTGTCAGGTCAGGAACTAGCAACTAGCGGCCCGACCCCTTCCGAAATCCCTGACCCCGTTCGAAATCGCCCGTTGTCAGGTCAGGAACTAGCAACTAGCGGCCTGACCCCGTCCGCATTCCCCGTCCGCATTCCCCTTCCGAAATCTCTTCCGAAATCCGCATGTTGGCAGTGGCAATAGCTGGGTTTACTCAAAATCGGGGTGCCTGATCGCGCATTCGCGATTCGCGACATGACCCCGTCCGAAATCCCCGTCCGAAATCCCGAAATCGCCCGATATGCGGAGCCGAGAGCGTGCTATAATCATGGGTCAGGAGGTAAATAGGCCTTTGGCGCAACACCAGTCGATGGCAGCATGCATGCCTGTTTCTAATTCTTCCGTGGGAATGTAACCAAGCTCCCGCTTTGCTTTTTCGATCGAAACTCCAACGTGCCAGTCTGCCTCACCGACAAGGTGCAAGTTTTGCCAATAGAGGCCTAGCGCCGCGAGCATACGATCTCCGAGGAATGCAATCGGTGCGATGAAACTGGGGAGTTGCAGATAGCGTGGTTCAACATTGAGCGCCTTGGCCATCGCTTCGATAATGCGCCTGGTTGTATAAACTTCAGCATCAGCAATGTAATAGGTTTGGCCGACAGCGGTGGATTTGGTTAGGGCAAGGACGCAACCCTGCACGAGGTTGTGGATATGAGTGACGCTTCGAGCGTAATTGCCGTGCCCGATCATAGGCATCCGACCCTTCTGGATGCGCTTATAGATGTCGACATGGCGCTCCGGAACCGGCGGACCGTAAAACATGCAGGGTCGAATGACCACGCCTTCCATTGGTGATGCCAGCACGAGGTGCTCGGCAAGCAATTTACTTTTACCGTAATGCGACAAAGGCTTGGGCGGATCTTGCTCGGTCAAAAGATCACGGTTACTTGAGCTTTTCCCAGCGGCGGCATTGCTGCTGATCAGCACAAAGCGGCGCACTCCCGCTTTCTGGGCTGCTTCAAGGAGATGGCGTGTGCCGTCGGTGTTGACGCGATACCAGTCAGCCGTTCGTCGCACGTGCAGAATGCCTGCTGTGTGAAGGATTGCATCACACCCTACAACGGCCTCTTTTAGGTCGGCCATTTCTTCCAGATTACCGACAATAGAAGTGAATTGCACAGAGGATTTCGGCAATTCTGGCAGTGGTCCGGGATGCAGCATCATACAGCGCACTTCTTTCAACTCGGCTGGAGATGAGACTGCCAGTGATTCCAGCAATGCGTTGGTCAACCAGCCGGGAACCCCCGTGACGAGCAGACGCTTCATTTGGTCGAATCTGGTTTACGCAGCGTCAAGTAGTAGTAGAACGTTGTTGACGTGGATGACTCGACTTCGAATCTGCCCTCCCAGAGTTGCTTTCGGATCTGAGGCCATTGTGGAAGGTAATCCTTTAGAAAAAACCACTCCTCCTGAATTATACGCCCGAAATATTTCGTATAAGCGGTAAAATGGAGCTTTGGCTGTCGGAAATACCAAAAAGCCAGCTTGATCTGCGGAGAGCCGGGAAAGTCGATGATCGAAAGGCGTCCTCCGGGCCTTAATAGTCGCCAACTCTCGTTCACGAATTTCTCTACGTTATGAGGGCTGGCGAGATGATGCAGACTGTGTATGCATGTGACCCAATCGAATGAGGCATCGGGGAAATTAGTCGATGTGACATTGCCTTGGGAAATCGAGAAGCGTTTGTCAGTGGCTAATTCGTCTGTGATCGTTAAATCCATGCCAGAGAGATTACGAAATCCTTGCGTATAGAGGGCGTCAAGAGCCTCGCCATGGCCGCAGCACATATCGAGGACAGCCTTGCTTTTGTGAGCCGAGGTAAGGCCAATTTTGGCGAGTTTTGGAGGCATCGCCATGCGGCGATGCTGCCGCTCTGTCTCGTCGGCGTAATTCTGCAACCAAGCGTCAGATTCATTTCGCTCCACGGACGTAGCGTTGATTTTCAATTCACTCACTTGGCTGTTCTCCATGGCTGAGCAGATTTCGCGATGGGCTTAGCATATACACCGGCGAGATCCCGTATGCGGATGCGAAGCATGTCGACCGGATCGCGGACCATGCATGCGAGCACGTTGATTCGGGATCCGGGCTTGTTGGCCCAGGTCACTGGCACATACCGGCAGGAAACGCCGAATTTGTGCATGAGATAGAATAGCTCGACGTCGAGCATCCCGCCGTCAACACGGGCAAACGGAAAGATCCGCTGCACGGCGTCCTTTGTGAACATCTTGAACCCGCACTGGCTGTCGACGACCGCCTTGCGAAAGACGATGAGATGGGCGAGAAGCTGTGCGATCAAACCGATGACGCGACGCCCGCGGGACTCGTCCTCCTGGTAGGTCCGGACCCCTACGACGGCGCCGGCATTACCGATGGCCGGGAAAAAGTCCTCGAGTTCGTGAATTGGCGTCGAGTGATCGGCATCCATAAATAATACAAAGCGGCCGCGAGACTCGAGGCACCCGCGCCTGACCGCCGCCCCCTTGCCGTGGCGTCCCGGCTGGACGAGGAGTTTGAGCTTGGGATGTCGTAGCGCCCAATCCTTCACGATCTGGCCCGTGCCATCCGGGCTGTTGTCGTCCACAACGAGGATCTCGTGCGACGGGTGATGCTCATCGAGATAGGGCACGATCTCGCTCAGCGTCTGCGGAAGGCGGGCGGACTCCTTGAAAGTTGGAATGACCACCGAAAGCTCGAGCTCGGCGCCGGTCTCCGACCTATTGCTGGAGCTTGATGTCATGAAGTGCGGTTGGATTCCTGGACTCTATCGTATTCAAGGTAGATCGCCACGCTCGAACATTGCCAGCGAAGCAACGGGATCTTCTCAACCACGCGGTTCCACCATATCAATGCAGGGAGCAGCGAATGCGGCACCTTGAATGGAAAGAGGAACGGAAAGATCTCGAAACGCGTCAGCCGGTAGCCGGCGTGTCCTTCGAAAAAGCTTCGCCAGCGACGGGGGGTGAAAGACTGTTCGCCGGCAGCACGATGGCCCGGGGTGAGTTCCTTGAGTTTCCGGAAGATGGAAAGGCCGTTTGACTCCGTGAGAAGACAGCGGCCGCGCGCCACCCGCATCATCTCCCTGGCCATGGCGCGCGGATCAGAGACATGATGCATCACATCAAACTCAACCGTCACGTCGAAAGAGGCATCCGCCAGGGGCAACCGCTCGGCGTCGGCTTGGATCGCGTCAAGTCCGATGCGTCGCAGCCATTGGACGCCTTCCGCAAAATACTCGGAGACCACGTATGTGCCGATCTGGCCCTGATTGGCTGACAGGATTGCCTTGGTCATGTCGCCGTTGCCCGATCCAATTTCGAAGAAAGCGGCCTGTGTTTCGCGTCCGAAATGCCCGTAAAAGAAACGAAGATAACGGGGCACGATGAAGAGATCGCTGATTTCGCCGACAATTTTCTTCCGCCAGGAGGCCTCGGGGTCATGGATCTCGGCCCAGTTCTCTTTGCGTGGTGTGGTCATGGGTTGATTTTAAGTCAGCGAAGCCGCGCAATCTTGACAAGATCATTGGCTCCCGGGGGAGCCCATTCTAGGAGTGCGGCGGGATTCTGACCGAAAGCCGCGAGGGTGGGCAGTTGCTCCAGCGTCGCGATATAAGCTGCGTAACGGGTTTCCATTTCCGGTTTCCAGCGGCCCTTCCAGTCAGGTTGAACCGCGGATGTGCCCGGGGTGTAGATGACGATCCGGGGGCGGTCCGGATCAGTAGCGGAGGGCTGTAGCACCCGCTCAAAGTTCAGGGCATTTACCAAGATAGGCTGTTTGCCGCGTTTCAAGAATGCTCGAAGATCGATGTAGCTGTGCTGATCGACCAGAATTTCAAGCCTCTCGTCTTGTTGCATGAGCTGATCGATCACATGCAGCGTCGCATGGTTGCGGCTGTGCCTAGGGTCGAGACCGTGGCGTCTCGCCAAGCCATCCTCCAACCAATTCGCCAGATGGCTGAGCCCCTTGGCCTGCACCAAAAACGAAGCTAAAAATGCGACCAACACCACAGCCGCCACGGCCTTCCTCCACGAACGCTGCCCAATGGGAGGAGCGATCGCGTAGCCAAATTGGCACAGGATCAGGCATAAGGCCGGTAGAAAATAACGCGCGTATAGGGTATTCGCGAACAGCAACGGCACGAGCAAGGCAAACGCAAGGAACGTGAAGGAAATAAAAAAACGCGCCCACCGGGCTCGCGCCGGCGCTTCGTGGTCGAGGAGCAAAGGAAGAATCAACCCGACGGCGGCGATGGTCAACAACAGCAGCCCGGCGATGCCAGCGCTGATGAACGATGTGCCGTTCGGTTGCGCGCTAAAGAAATTTTGGGCAAATTCGGCGAGCACCTCCCAATTGTTGCTCAGCGACGGAGACCCCACCCCGACGCCTGACAGGAACTTTCGTTTGATTTCCAGTTGCTGGACGGGATCGAACCAGAGATAAGGATTGGTCAGCACCAAAATGACGGCAAAACTCACGATCAGATCGACGAATGGGCGCACCGAGAACCGGCGCCCGATCCAAGGCGCTGCCAGGGCAGCGAGCCCGGCACCCGACGTGTAGATTATAGCATCGAATTTCGAATTCACCGCGATCCCAAGTAGACATCCGAGCAGAATCATGTTCGGACGCGATGGGGAGCGGAGGATGGCGATGGAAAGAAACCAGGCGCCCCCAATCAGCAGCGCATTGAACGCGTTCGGCAGCGCATGGGAGAATTGTTCATGATGGGTCGGCTGGCAGACAAACAACGCCAGGGCCCCGATCAACCAAGGGCTGGCAGGACCCGCATAGCGGAGAAATAGTAGGCCCACGACAAGATACGCCACCATGCACAGGCCCATGCTGATTGCGCGGGCCCAGAAAATCGGTGTGCGATCCTGCACGCCGCGAAAATAGACATACTCGATTGCCCCCAATGCCTGTGGTGCCCAAAAATTCGGGCCATAAAAAACATGATAGTCTTCGAGTGTTTCGGGCACATTGTTGGTGTAGTTGACCCGTCGAAGGGTCATGCCGATCGGGTCCGCGCGAGTATATAGGGTGTCGGCCAGCACAAACTTGGCGATATCGAGCGTGCCATAAAAGTGCGCTCGTCGTGTGTGCTCGCCAGCCAGGACGAACGAGGTATTATAACCGGCGATCTCGTCCCATGCTTCGTAGGGATAGCCCGAACGAGTGAGAGTCGAAAATGTTGGCACAAAATAGGCGAGGGTACCGACAAGCAATGTGATGCCAAACAGGAGCGCCGGCCAACGGGCCCATCGTTGCGGTGCCGAATTGTTCGGCGGGATTATGGGGGCGTTGGGTTGTGCGTTCGATGACATCAGATTTGGCCTAACGGTGCGGACGGACCTAGCGACAATTCCAGGCGGATCGAGGTCGGTTTAAATGGGTTATTTCAGCGGCTTTCGTTTAACCATAGCAGATTAATCGAAAACGCCCGGCCGAAATTCTCGTAGGAGTCCTTCGTGATGGGCTGCCAGTTGGTCTCGTAGGCTGTCCGGGACATGGCATAGGTGTCCGGGTCGGCGTCGATTTCGGCAAGCGGCACGTTGCGCGTGGCGACCGGGGCGTTCGCGTAGAGGTAGGGAACGAGTCCGTTGACCCACGATTTACCAGCCGGACGGAGGATGGCGTCGAAGCAGTGAAGGGAGGAACCGCCGGGCTTAAGGACGCGGTTGATGTCCTTGAGCACATTGACCCGGATGGCTTGGTCTTCGGGCGTGTGCTCAAGGGCGGAGATCGAGAAAACGAAGTCGAAATAGCCGTCGGGCAGCTCCGGGTTGAACGACCCGACGTAGTCGTAAACGATGCGATAATTCGGCGAGGTAAACTTGATCGGGCCGTTACCCAGGCCTTCACACTTGTCGGCGTTCCAGCACTCATAATCCTGGGCAAAGAATTTCAAGATTCGGCTGTCGCCGCCGCCCACCTCGAGGATTCTCGATCCCTTGGGCACGTTGCGACTGATGAAACAGTAAGTGAGGTAATCCTGATAAACCTTGAGGTCGCAGATGGCCGGATCGGGGTCATCGACATTGTAAGATTTGAAAGGCAATCCTCGAAAAAGATCGAAATGCGAAAGACGGGAATAAGAGAACTCGGCGATATTCGCGGGCGTGGGACATTCGGTAGGCATGGGTGGTCAGACTTGGCTCCCGAGTGGTTGGTAGGACATCGGGCTCCGTTGTTGAAGCAATTCAACCCCAGGGATGGAACGAGGCGACGAGTGTAAGGCGGTTTGGCCGGCAGTGGCCAGGGCCAAGGCCTTGGTGGCGGCGCGGAGTTTGAGGCGCTTGTCGATGACTTCCCGTTCAAGCTCACGGATCATGCGTTCTTTCAGGGCCAGTTCGGTGCGCACTTGGCCGAGTTTGCCCTCAGGCGACAGGACCTGCTCCACCCACCACGTTTGTTTCATCGACTCGAGGAACCGCA
>CAYVDZ010000292.1:754-6736 GCA_964450575.1 uncultured Opitutus sp. | reverse complement strand
GTGAGTTATACGCCTGCTGCGAGGCGCGCGCCTTGATCTTGGTCAAGGACTCCGGTGGAAGTCTTCGCTAGGGTGAAGACGTGCCGACTTCCCCCATGATATTACCCGTCTCGCTGGTGCGCTCGCAGCCCACCTGGAGCGTACGCGCGAGCGCCTGCTTCGCGCTCACCAAGCCGCGCCTCGCGGCCATGTCGATTCTTAGCACAATGGCCGCATATGCGACGGCCCGCCCGGGATCGGGCCCGCTGCTGGCGACGGTGATTGGTACCACGCTGGCCGCGGGTGGTGCGCTTTCGCTCAACCAGTGGTGGGAACGGCGCACGGACGCCATGATGCAGCGCACGCAGGGTCGTCCCCTGCCGCAGGCGATGATCTCACCCGCGGAAGCGCTGGTTTGGAGTATTATACTTTCGCTGGGTGGCGTCCTGCTGCTCGCGGCCATGGTTAATGCCACGGCGGCGATCCTGGCCGCAGCCACCATTCTCATCTATGGTGTGATCTATACACCGTTGAAGCGGCAGACGCGTTGGGCCACGGAAATTGGCGCTCTCTCGGGCGCGTTGCCGGCGCTGCTGGGAAACGCGGCAGCGGGGGACCTTGGATCCCGTCCCGGCTTGGTTCTGACGGCGGTGTTGCTGCTCTGGCAGATGCCGCACTTTTTCGCGATCGGCTGGCGTCATCGCGCGGATTATCAAGCCGCCGGTTTTCCGCTGCTCCCGGCGGTTGATCCGACCGGTCGCCGCACCGCGGTGTGGTCGCTGGGCTATAGCATGGGGCTTGTCATTGTCGCGCTGCTGCCGTGGGTGCTCGGTTGGTTGGGTTTGATCTATGGTGTCATCACCACCGTATCCAATATTTGGTTTCTCCGGGCCGCGTGGTCCTTCGTGTCCGAAGTCGATCGCGATCGTGCTGCGCGCAGGCTATTCTTCGCGTCGATCTTTTACCTGCCACTCGTGATGGGAGCCTTGATCATCGACCGCTTGATGGCGGGCTGACGCGTTTAGTCGGACGCTTTTGGCCACAGCTCGGTAAGCTGGACCTGATCCCCGGAACAGACAGGAATGTATCACGTCTACCGCACGAACGCGACGCCCCTCCGAACCACTTCGCTGGAAATGTCGACTAGATCGACTTCGCGTCCGACCAGGCGGCTTTGGCGTCGGGATGTGTTTCGAGGAGGATCTCGAAGATGCGTTTTTTCTCCGCCTGCTCCAAATGCGCATAACGCCCGTCCGGACTTTCGTCGGTCAGCGCGGCCCGCAGCCGATCAAAAATGCGGGTCTTCAATTGCGGCGGCAGCACGGTGAACGATTCGGAGTAGATCAGGTAACTGCAGCGGTTCGTAAAGATTCGCTCCTGCAATTGCAGGTCTTTCAGCGAATGGCCGCTCCGATTCCGCGGTATTCCTTGGGCGAATACGCGCTGGAACGTTTCCGCGCCCACGACTCCCGTCGGAAGCGGGGCGGCTCCGCGAAACAGGAGATGGTCGACCACATCCTCGACCGCTCTGGCGAAGACACTTTTCACGCTGTCGTAGGTGGGCTCGTCGGTCACCGGATCGTTAAAGGTTTTTTGCAGCGACCGCTGATACTCGAGCATCTTGCGGGTGCGATGGCCGGCGCGCGTCAGGCTGTTTTGCATCGCCATCTGGTGCTCGATGATGAGGAGCGCCACGACATCACTGGTCTTTTCCGGATACTGCGACGTATCGAAAAATGCGGACAGTTCCTCCGGTCGCCGATCGTTGAGCGGAAACTGAAGTTCATCGCCCAACTCCGTGGCAAAGGCATTCCCTCGATGATTTTCGGGTCCGGTGTAGCCCGTAACATACCAGCCTCCCCAGCGCTTCTCAAACGGAGTGCGGTCATCGACGAGTTCCGTGCCATGGCGGAGGAGCGGCTCGCCGGACGTAGCGGGCACGACGCTTCGCGCAAAGAGCCCCGGGATGTCGCGGATGAAGTTGCCACCATGGCAACGGAGGCAATCGGCGTCGCGAACAAAGGCGGGCGAGGGGCCGCGAACGGATTGCGGGTCGAAAGTATAAAAGACGGGTCCGAGTTGCGGATCGATCGCAGCGACTTCGATCAATCCGCCCGGGACCCAACCGACATACACCGTATCGGAAAAATACAAGGCACGCGGCGTGCGCGGCCGGATCTTTCCGCGTTGCAGGCTCGTTTTGGAAAACACGATCACCTGGCTCTCGGCCGGGACCTGCATCGCATGCAGAACTGCGTGAAGGATTTCCTTGTCACTCCCGGCCAACGCCAGTTCACCGGCGGCGAGGCGTTTTTCCAGATGCGTTACGGCGTCGACGGGCGTGGTCGTCGAGTACTTGACGGGTGCCTGCTCATAGTCGGGGACGTTTTGCGCGGGCGCAGTCAGCCCGCTGCAACCAAGGCCCAGCAGGAGGACGCGTGAAACTGTGCGAAGGGTTTTGAAGGCCATGAGCGTTCGCGCGGAGGAGGACGTCGTCAAGTGGGGTTAGGATTCAAGTAGGATGGCTGCGCGGATGGAAGGGCGCCCAATCGCCGCCCGGAAGGATTGAAGTCCTCCGCGGAATCGCCGACGGAAGGCGCCCCGGGTGTTTACGCGCGGACGAGCGGAAGCTCGATTCTCATGTCCAAACGATAGCACTCACGGTGTCATGGCGCCTTGATCTACATCAAGGAACGAAACCTGCGCCACGCTATAAATGAGCGGCTGCGGCTACGTTGCCCATAGAGGCTTAATGGAGGCGGGAGACTCTCCGACCCTCCTCGCTACAATTTATTTCAATCGCTCACGCTGTCAGGTAAACGGAGGGCTTCGTTTTACTTAAAAACGTGCTGACGTTCTTCACCCTGCTTGGTTTGCATCGCCCTTCGGCTCCGCAACCCGCAGAGATTGCTCCCCGGCGGATAGGATCGGGCCCGATTGGCTTGCGACTCAGCGCCAGGAAGCACCGGCGGCGATCTCGCGCAGCGCGATCTGCCCGTCGATCAAATCCAGGGCAGCGGCCACGATCGGTACTTCCGGATCCAACGCTTCCACGATCGCGCACCGGACCTCAAGGACGCGATAAATGGACATTCCCTTGATCGGCTTCCCCAGCAACTCGTTCAACGCCCGGGTTTGATCGTCCGGTGACAATTGGGACAGTGACTCGAGCAACCGAAAAGTGAGGTCGTTGCAGGGATCCATTAAGAGAAGAGTTTAAGGGGGAGAGGTAGTCTAGAAGGCTAATTCCAGATTGCAGTCTGCGTGCCGAGTTGAGTGGCCTAGTTGTAAGGCACCGTGGTTGAGCGGAATGTGCGAAATAGGGGTTTTTTCTTAGAATCTATGGGGTGTTTTTTGGCGGGGCATTCCGTAAGGGATTCCGACATTCTCGCTGGCCCTGGACTCATCGCGGCCAATTCCTCTGCCCCTGTGCCGGTTGGGCCGGAGGCGTCTTGGCTGCGATTTCGCGCACCCGATCCGCCCGATCGCCCGGATCCGGATGGGTGGATTGCCGAGTGGGCAAGGCGCGACCGTCGGAGGTTCATCCCGAGCTTGATAGATTTGTCAGGAGATCAGCGTTCCTGAGGTCCTCGGCGTTCTTCCTCCGCGATCTCTGTGGCCTCCTGTTAAATCCGCGGTTTGGAGATCGAAACGATAGCACCTTTCAAAAACCCAATCCAATACAGTTTTCAAACGCCAATCTTTTAACCGCGGATTACGCGGATTACGCGGATAAATCCGGAGACACCCCTTCCTCTGACATGAACCACGAAAAACACGAACCACACGAAAAAGGAACCCATCAAGGCATCGGAAATTCCGCCGTCTTTGCCTCGGTATTCTTTCGTGTATTTCGTGCCTTTCGTGGTTAAAAAATCCGATTCTGTGCAACGACAATTATTTCCCAGCGTGGCGAGGTCTAATTGTCGCTGGGAGCCTCCGCCTCCCGTCTTCCGTCTTTCAGCGTTTCATCTTTCACCGTTTCCGCTTTTCCGCTTTTCCGCGGCCGGCCCTCCCTTAGGAAACGGGATCCCGGCTGCCGGGCAACGGCGCGGGGACCCGAAAATCATGGCCCGTCAGGCGAGCTTCTTCTTGAAGAACGCGATCGTGCGCGACCAGGAAAGCTCAGCGGCCTCCTGGTCGTAACGCGGCGTCGTGTCGTTGTGGAAGCCGTGGTTAACTTTTGGATACATGTGCATCTCGTAGTCGACCTTGTTGGCCTTCAGCGCTTCCTCGTAAGCCGGCCAGCCGGCGTTCACCCGGGTGTCGAGTTCAGCGTACTGGATCAGGAGTGAACCCTTGATTTTCGCGGTCTCTTCCGCTGAGGGTTGCCCGCCATAGTAGGGTACCGCGGCCTTGATGATATCAGGCAAACGCCAGGCGAGCGTGTTGGCGACGGCGCCCCCAAAGCAAAAGCCGACGACGCCCAGCTTGCCGTTGCAATCAGAGTGGGAATGAAGGAATTTCGCGGCGGCGACGAAGTCCTCGATGACCTTGGTCCGATCGAGTTTCCCCTGCATGGCGCGGCCTTCGTCATCGTTGCCGGGGTAACCGCCAACCGGATACAAGGCATCGGGCGCAAAGGCGACGAAGCCGGCGAGGGCGACGCGGCGCGCCACATCCTCGACGTAGGGATTCAGACCGCGGTTCTCGTGGACCACGATCACGCCGGGGAGCTTGCCGGTCGCATTCGCGGGCTTGGCGAACAAGCCGCGCATCCCGCCGTGACCGGCGGGCGACGGATATTTCACGTGCTCCGCTTTCACTCGCGCGTCCTCCTTGGGCACTTGCGCGGCCAAGGCGTATTGCGGGCTGAGCATTTCGAGCAACGCGATCGCGGTGAGACCGCCGACCGCGTATTTGCTGGCGCGCTGGAGAAAGGTCCGGCGGTCGATCTGGCCGTGGACGTAGTAATCGTACAGATCGAGGAGTTCCTGATCGAAGGATTGAGCCGTTTTGCGTTCCGTTGTCATGGGGGAGGGGATTGAGAAGGCGGGGTTGAAACAAGCGTTGGCGGGACTCCCGCGGAATGTCGCGCTCGAAAGCGCGGGGGCATTCGAAAATAGGGGCGGCTGATTGGCCGGGGGTGATACAGACATTCCTGTCTGTTCCGATTCCTGTTCCAAGGAAAGGGCGCTAACATCGCTGCCGCCCCCATATCTGAACAGGCAAAAATGCCTGTGTTATTTTGAATCTGGTGGGTCAATCGGCCCGGGGCCAGCCGGTCAATGGCGGGACCGCGATCAACCGGTTAGCGGATGGCAGCGCGGATGAGACTTATCAACCTTTGCATAAGTTCGTGCGCATATACGGTCGGGCCACGTAGGTCGTGTCGGATAGCTGAGAATGCACGAACTTTCGAAAAGATTGATAGCCCGTGAAATTCGCCCGGCCGGCAATGTGAAATCGCTTGATGCAGACATTCCTGTCTGCTCCGGCCTGATCGGCACCAAGCACGGAACGGACAGGAATGTCCGTGTCACTTTTGGCCGACCCAGCTTCGCGCGTTGCGGAAGAGCTGCATCCACGGCGAATCCTCGCCCCATTCCGGCGGGTGCCAGCTCATGGTGACCGTGCGGAAGACCCGCTCCGGATGCGGCATCATGATGGTGACGCGTCCCGTCGTCGTGGTCAGCGCGGTCATGCCCAGCGGCGAACCGTTGGGATTAAGCGGATACTGTTCCGTGATCCGATGGTGGTTGTCGACGAAGCGCCCGGCCACCAGCCCGGAATCGCTGCACGCCTTCGCGGCCGCCGCATCCTTGAATTCCGCGTAGCCTTCCCCGTGGGCCACGGCGATGGGGATGACCGAGCCTTCCATGCCGGTGAACAGCACGCTCGGGCTGCGTTCTACCTTTATGGATACAAAGCGGCCTTCGTAGCGCTCGGATTGATTTTGCACAAAACGCGGCCAGAGCCCGGCGCCGGGGATGATCGACTTGAGGTTGCTCATCATCTGGCAGCCATTGCAGACGCCGAGCGCGAACGCGTCTTCGCGGGCAA
>CAYVDZ010000292.1:0-744 GCA_964450575.1 uncultured Opitutus sp. | reverse complement strand
CTCTTGGCCCAGCCTTCGCCGGCGCCGAGCACGTCGCCAAAACTGAAGCCCCCGCACGCGATCACGCCGCGGAAATCCCGCAGCGACACGCGGCCACCCAGGATGTCGGTCATGTGCACATCCACCGCGCGGAAGCCGGCCCGCGTCGTCGCGGCGCCCATCTCCACCTGTCCGTTCACGCCCTGTTCGCGCAGGATCGCCACCGGCGGACGTTCCTTGATCACGAGCCCGGACGGTTGAGCGGCGAGCGTTGCGGGCGGTGAGGGGGAAACGTGCGCGGCGCCGACGCCGCTCTCCGTCGAAGGGAAGGGAAACGTGAGCTTGGGCGTGATGCCGGGATTGGCGGCATCGAGCTTGAGCGCGTATTCGGATTCTGAGGACGCCGGATTATCACGAAGAGTCGCGATCCGGCGGGTGACGTCCGACCAAAGCGCGCGCAGCGCAAAGAGGCTTTCGTCCAAGTACACGTCCGCTGCTCCCGCGTGGCGGATGACGAAGCGGTGCGTGCGGTTGAGTTTTCCAATCGAGGTGGTCGCCGGATCAAGACCGTGGGTACGCAGGACGGCGTGGACGCCGGCGAGGTCGGCCTCGCGGATTTGAATCACCGCCCCGAGTTCCTCGCTGAAAAGGGCGGCGAGTGGATCGGCTCCGGCGGGCAGTTCCAGGTCCACGCCGGTGTGGCCGGCAAAGGCCATTTCGACCGCCGTGGCGAACAGGCCGCCGTCCGAGCGATCATGATACGCG
>CAYVDZ010000291.1:0-6742 GCA_964450575.1 uncultured Opitutus sp. | reverse complement strand
ATGCCAAGACGTACGGCCGGCCGGATTTCACGAACATCGTGCCAAACGCGAGCATCAACGAAAACGATCTCGACGAGACAGCCGATCCGACGGCCGTTCGCGGCTCGATCACGGTCCGCAACACAGGACTCAAGCCCTGGACGGCGCAGAATTATGACTTCTCTGCCGAATACTATACTGACAACGGCGGCCTGATCACGGGCGGAGTCTTCCGGAAGGACATCGTTGATTTCTTCGGGACGCTGCAGACGTTTGCCACCGAGGAGGACCTCGACGGCTTCGGACTCGATCCGCGCTATGTCGGCTGGCTGCTCAACACCACCGTCAACTCCGGTGATGCGCGGGTGTCGGGCGTTGAACTCAACGTCCGCCAGTCGCTCGCGAACTTCGGCCGATTCGGCAAGCACTTCACCGTGTTCGCCAACGCCACGAAGCTGAAGCTGGAAGGTAGCCGGACGGCAGCGTTCAACCGCTTCATTCCGACGAGCGTGAACTGGGGGGTTACGTTTACCAAGAACCCGATCACGTTTATGGCCAAATGGCATCACCGCGGGGAACAGAAGCGTGGTCTCTCGACCGCCCAAGGACCCAATGCGTCCGTTTATCAAGACGCGCGCACAACGCTTGATATCAACCTCTCCTACCAAGCGATGAAGCGACTGTCGGTTTTTGTGAACTGCCGTAATCTGTTCAATGTACACTTCACCCAGTCACGCTATCAGGCCGATACTCCTGGGTATGCGCTCCGCAGCTCTACGAACTCCTATGGCGCGCTGTGGTCGTTCGGCGTCAGGGGCACGTTTTAAGTCGGTGTAATCTCAACGCCGAGACCGCGCTCACACAGGTGGCGAACGCGGTTCAGGCTGTAAGTACAGTCGCCGCAACCCTCACCGATCGGGCCAGCGCAGCCGTTCGGTGAGCGAACGCGGGGCCCTTTCAAAGTCCGAATCTGTTTAACCCTCAGGTGCCACCACCAGGCACCCACCAGGGTCTGGATATCAACGACCGAACGCGCGAAGCACGGGATTGAACGATCGACCCGCCCTTCGAACGACGTTCGGTCCCCGACCGAAGCGTGGCAGGCGAAATGATGGGTTCAACGTGACGCAATAGTTGCGCCCGGCGGGTTTCACCTCCCGCGGGTTTCGTCTCCCGCCCTTCCCTGTCCCGAGGATGCGAAAGGCTTCTGCATGCGGCGTGGCCGCGCGCCCCACCCGTCGAACGTCTGATCGGATTTACAGCAAAGCCAGTTCCGGCCGTTTAGGCCTGCGTCCGTCGGCCGCGGAACGATGCGTCATCCCTTGCCACACCCAAGGTAACAGGTGATGGCTGAACCACTGCATTTCCGCTGCCCACCGCTCTCCACGGGTTTGCGCCCACACCGTCGATAGCGGCTGCTTCCACGTCTCGTTGCTACCAGGCAAATGCAGCGCCTCCGCCAACGCTTCCGCAATCCGGGCGTGGCCTTCGGAATTCGCGTGGATGCGATCCTCACTCCATAGCCTTTTGTCCGTAGCGACGGAATACGCCGCAAAGTCGATCAGAATGGAGCCCGTTTTTCGTGAAGCACTCGCGAGCCCGCGATTCAGCGCCGCGATGCGGGGCGCAATCATTCGCGCGAGCGGGATCAATGGAGTCAGGTCGGGCAACGTGAAACTTAGCACCGTTGCGCCTCCTGCGACCAGGGCACCTTGCAGGTGCTCGATGTCGGCGGCCACGCGGTCGGCATCGAAACTCACGCCGGTCACGTCATTGGTCCCGCAAAATATCGTCGCCAAGTCGGGACGCATCGCGAGGGCCACATTCAGCTGTCGCTCCCGGACCTGAGCGGTAGTGAGCCCGCGCACCGCGAGGTTGGCGTAGTGTAACCTTCCTTGCGCCGCACTGATCCTCTCGGCCAGTCGTTGCGACCACCCCCGATAACCGCCCGCCCCGTCGGGATCGTCGATGCCTTCGGTCGAGCTGTCGCCCAGCGCAACATACCGTTCGAAGCGAGATGGCCACACGCGATGCATCCCGCCGAACTAGCGAACGCGGGAGTCCACGCCGAGTTCAATCATCGAAACCAAACCGAGATCGAACGTGACACAGACATTCCTGTCTGTTCCGAAGTCTGTTCCGCCGTCTGTCCCGAAGTCGGCTTCTGAAATCAGTTCCGACGTCCATTCCGACTCCGAACCCTCCAGCCGCGAGCAGCGAAACCATTCGAGCCCTCCACCTTGACCATTTTGCTCCTGCTCCCGAGCTCCCATCGAGCCTCGCCGCCACCTCACTCCTCCGGCAGATCCTCGCCTTTTGTCTCCGGAAGAAATGCCAGCACAACCAGACCCACGAGGAAGAGTCCGCCGAGCATCGCCATCGCGTTGGGTAACGTAGTCCACGTTTTCACGTAGCCGGAAAAAATGAGCATCGGCGCCGCCAGGATGCGTCCGGCGTTGAAACAGAAACTCGCGCCGGTGGCCCGCAGATGGTTCGGGAACAGCTCCGGGAAGTAGATCGCGTACCCGGCGTGGATACTGAGCGTAACGAAGCCGAATATCGGCAGGAGAATCAGCATGTGCCAGTAGGTCTGGGGCAAATACGCGACGGCCAGCACCATGAAAAAGCTAAGGACGTGCATCGCCACAAAACTTCGCTTCCGGCCGAAACGCGCGCAGAGCGGGCCAAAGCTGAGCTGCCCCACCCCTGCCCCAAGCACTTGAATGATCCCGTAGGCAAACCGGGCCTTATTCTCCGCCTGAGCCGCCGGCATGTTAAGTCGCAGCAACAGCTCGCGCACCAAATCCTGCGTCGCGACGCAGACGCCCCAGAAGGTTCCGAGTCCTACGGCCGCGAGCGCCATACCGAGCAGCGCACGCTTCCGCCAGCGTCGGTCGCCGAAGAGATCGGCGAAGCTTCCCATGCGCCGACCACTATCACGCGCCTCCTGCCAGGAAACCGGCTCATGGACCGACGCGCGCACCCAGAGCGTAAGCAGCGCCGGCAAGACCCCGACAAGATACGCGATCCGCCATTCGTCTCCAACCTCCATCGCCGTCAAGGTGGCCATCCACGTTCCCAAGACCCCGGTGGCATGAAAAATACCTCCCGCATGCGTGCGCGCGTGCTTCGGAAAAATCTCCGCCACCAACGCCGCTGCCACCGCCCATTCACCGCCCACTCCCATCGCCACCAGAAAGCGCAACACCCCAACATGCCAGAGCTCGGTCGCAAAATAGGTCAGACCTGAAAAGATCGAGTAGAACAAAATCGTGAGCACCATCACCGGCTTCCGTCCAATCTTGTCGCCCAGCGAACCGAACAACAGGCCGCCCAAAGTCCCGCCCGCGAGGAAAACTCCCAGGAAAATATCACCCCACCGTTTCGCCTCGGGATCGCCCGGAGCGACGCCGAGAAGATCCGAAAGCATTGCGCCCCGCGTCAGATTGAACAACTGCCCTTCAAACGTATCGAAGACCCAGCCCAGCGACGCGATAATGAGAATGAGCCACTGATAACGCGTGACGGACGAGTACCACTTTTGCGGAGGAGCCTTCATCGGGGATGGGGAAACAAAGCGTTGAGCGCTGAAAGATGAGAATCGAGAAAGCGAAAACTATCCCGGCGCAAAAGAGAGCCGAGTTCCCCCGAGGTGTATAACGATAGTCCCAGGGCTTCGCCCTGGGTTATTATCTGCCGCCCCGTTGGGGCTCAGGACAATTCCACGCTGTTCGAAGGTTCCCCGCCGGGGATCAGGATGTCTAAAACTGGACTCAACGCTCATCGCTTCAGCGGATATTCGCTTCAGAATTTCAGCATCTCGCCCACCGGCAGCGGGCGCTTCTGCCGGATGGATTCCTCCGCGACGAGGCAAAGGCCCGCGGACCAAAGTCCATCCTCGCCGGTGGCGGCGGGCTTTTTCCCCGTACGCACCATTTGAATACATTGGGCAATCTCCTCGCGAAGCTCGAAGACCTCACCGCTGTGTTTTTCGATCTTAACGTTCTCGAGGTTCTCACCGTCAAAAACCTTCAGGAAATAACTCGGCTCAAGCGTGCGATCGAGGGTTCCGCTCCAGCCCGCCCAGAGCGCGCCCTTGGTGCCGCTGACCTTGACCGTCTGGTGGTGCTCGAACGCGGCCAGCGTCTGGGAAACGACGGCGTAACTGCCGTTCGGATACTTGAACATCGCGCTGAAATTGTCGAACAGCGTCGGCCGCTGCGGATCGCGCGCATTACCATACGCGTAAAGTTCGACGGGATCGCCGCTGCTTTCTAAATACCAGCGCGCGAGATCGAAGAAGTGGATCGGTTCCTCCAGCACCCAGCTGCCCACTCGACTCTGGTCGTAGCGCCAGCCACTGGCTCCCGGGCGGTAGGGTTTGCGGGAGAGTTCGACGAGAACATACTGGGGATCACCGATCGTACCGCGTTGGATGATCTTTTTGATTTCGCCCCACTGACTCGAGAGGCGCAATTCGTGGCCCACGGCCAGCTGCACCCCATGTTGTCGCGCGCCAGCGACGATGGCCCGGCAATCATCGAGCGTAATGGCCATCGGCTTTTCGAGGAGAACGTGTTTCCCTTTCGCCATGGCCGCGAGGGCGATCTCGCGGTGCGTGTGGCTCGGCGTGACGATGTCGATCAGATCGAAATCGGCCTGCGCAATCATCTCGGCGGCACTGGTGAAAATTCGCGCGTCAGGATAGATCGCGGCGGCTTCAGCCCGGGTCGCCTCGGTGGGCGCCGTGATCGCGACGAGTCGCGCGTCGGGATGGTCGAGGATGGACTTGGCGTGGAGCTTCCCCCAGGCACCGAAACCGGCGAGGGCGAATTTTACAGGAGGCATGCGGGCGGAGGCGTCGGGTTGGGCAGCGCAACGAATCAGGTGCGCGGCGCGGTGGTAAGGGGCGTAACAGGATTGGGAATACGACGTCCCTGGACGTCGTTCAGCCGGCACGTCGGCAGCCGCGGGAGGACATGCCAGGCGAAGAGATCGCACTCGTCGAGATGCGGGTAGCCACTGAGAATAAAGGCCCGCATGCCCATGTCCATATAACGCTCGAGCTTCGCAAGGACCTGATCGGGATTGCCGACGATCGCACTGCCGCAGCCGCTGCGAGCGAGGCCGATCCCGCTCCAGAGATGGTCCTCAATAAAGAGGTCCTTGCTCTGCGCGCGCAATTCATCCTGACGGAGGACGCCGAAACTCTGGCTGTCGAGCGAGCGGCCCCGGATCTCGGCCCCTTTGGCGCGATCCAATTTGGAAATGAGCCGGTCAGCGGCCGCCCGCGCCTCGGCCTCCGTCTCGCGCACGATCACATGCGCGCGAAAGCCAAAATCGATCTGCCGCCCGTAGGCGGCCGCTTTTTCCGCCATCCCCTTCATCGTGGCCGCAATCTGATCCTCGGTCTCCGGCCACATTAGGAAAACGTCGCAATGCTTCGCACACAGGTCCTGCGCCGCGGGTGAGATGCCACCGAAGTACATCAGCGGCCCTCCGTTTTGTTGATACGGTTTGGCGGGCTCGGTATTCGGCAGGCTGAACTGGTAGAACCGCCCCTTCCATTCGAACGGGCCGTCGGTCCGCCATAGCCCCTGCAGAATTTGGATGATTTCGCCGGCGCGAGCGTAACGGGTTTCGTTGTCCTCCTTACTGCCCGGCAGGTCGGAAGAGATGATGTTGATACACAGCCGCCCCTTCGCGATATGGTCCACCGTGGCCAGGGCACGCGCCAACATCGGCGGCCACATCTCGCCCATGCGCAGTGCCACCAACTGGTTGATCCGCTCGGTCTGCGGTGCCATCGCGGCGGCAAACGCCAGCGCATCCTGTCCTGCGATCCAACCCGAGGGCAGGAGGACATTCTGATAACCGAGCGCGTCCGCCCGGCGAACAATGTCACCACAATGCTCGTAGTTCGAACGCAGCGATCCATCGGGCACGCCGAGGAATTCGTAGTCGTCGGAGCAGAGAGCGGAAAACCAGGCGACCTCGCATTGCCGGGCAGGCGTGCGGACAGGAATCGGAGCAGTCATCGCGTCAGGAGACCAAAGGTTTCCCGGATCGCACCATGACACCGCGAAGGCGCCGCCCGCCGCGTGGACAAACCGCAGCATAATGGCAACAGCGCCCGACCACGGTTGGTCGTGCACGAGGGCCAGACCCGAGCGGGCTCCGCCACGTTGAGTTTAACTGAGTGCCTTTGAAGTCTGTGGCCCGTCATTTCAAGAAAACGACCGTCGACGACGGCCGCAATTGGTTCAGGGAAAGAAACGAATCGGAGCCAAACGAGTGACGAACCGTCGGCAATTATATTCAATGATCACCAGGCAGAAACACTGATTGGTTCTCTGCTGGCGCGCCGGAGGGAATGCCCGAACTTGGCGCGAAGCATTCCCGTCGACCTTGCCCAGACTTACCGAGCCAGCGCCGCCAGGTCCTCCGCCTCGCAGGTAATCATGCGCAGGTCGTGCGACCCATCCTCCCGGGCGAATTCATAGAAGAGATGCCAGACACCCGTCGCAAACTTGGCATCGATATACCGGAGCGACGTCGATGCGTAGGGGCTGGTGAACGTCGGCCCAGCGGGCAAACGCGATTCCCAGTGTCGCAAGTCGCCGGATACGGCCAACGCGCACTTTTCCTCGTAGTTTTCCAAATGGCTGGCGCTGCCGTCGAAAAACGCGAGATACCGCGCGCCGGAACCGCCGTCTGCCACCGGCACGACCGAATTGAGTCGCCGGCAATAGCAGTCCCACCC
>CAYVDZ010000290.1:0-6757 GCA_964450575.1 uncultured Opitutus sp. | reverse complement strand
AGTGCCAGCGGCCTGTCGGCAGCCGGGCGTCAGCGGGCTCGATCTCTACGCCCGCGACAGTAAGGGTCAGTGGCGCTGGGTCGGAGTCACGCGGCCCGCCGGAAAAATTGTTCGCCAGGAAATCATCTCGGGCCTCGCTCCCGGCTTCCGCGAATACGCCGTTTACCTGCCACTCTATAATGGCGTCGAAAACCTCTCCATCGGCGTACCGCCCAATGCGAAGTTCGAGCCGGTGGCACCCCGCGCGGCCAAGCCGATTGTGTTCTACGGAACGTCCATCACCCACGGAGCGAGCGCGTCACGTCCTGGCATGGTACACACCGCGATTCTCGGCCGCCGTTTCGATCAGCCCGTGGTAAACCTCGGCTTCTCCGGCAACGGTCGGATGGATGCGGCCGTGGGCGAACTGCTGGTGAAGATCGATGCCGCCGTATACGTCATCGACTGTCTGCCCAATATGAATGCGGAGGCCGTCCGCGAAAAATGCATTCCGTTGGTGAAACAATTGCGGGCCGCGCGGCCGGATACCCCGATCGTCCTCGTGGAGGATCGGCGCAACACCAACTCCTGGATCCTGCCGGCACGGAACCAGCATCACACCGACAACCATGCGGCCCTCCGGGAGAGTTTCGCGCGGCTTCAGCAGGACGGCGTGAAAGGTCTGTATTATCTTGGCGGAGACGACCTGCTCGGTCACGACGCCGAAGGCGCCACCGACGGCTCGCATCCGAACGATCTCGGCTTCGTCCGCCAGGCGGATCTGTTCGAACCCGTGCTGCGAACCGCCCTGCGCCGTTAGCGTGGGTCTGGTCGCGTTGGCTGGGGCGCGCGCCCCAGCCGGGTCGTATCCGGTCACTGGTTACGCAGGGCGGGACGTCCGCGCGGTCTCCGGAAACGTTTCGCGATTGGCGTAGACGTTTTCCGCATCTCACAATCAGGGGTTAAGTGGATACGCGTGCCGAAGGGCCTCGATACGCTTCCCTTCATCATGTATTCCTCATCCGACCATCCCGAGGATGTTGATCTGGCCCGCGAACTGGGGGCGCAGGCGTACGTGACGAAGTATCCGTCCGCTCCCGCCATGCGAACCTTGCTCGAAGAAGCCCGTGAGTTTGCGGCGTTGGCGCCACCCAGGAAAACGTTTCTCCATTGGCATTATCGTTTCATCGACGCCGGCGATGCCGTTAACATCAAGTAAGGCTTGCACGTGCGATCCGGGCCGGCGGTGACATCGCCGTTCGACGGGGTTTGAACCCCATTGTCCGCGAACCAGGGGCGTGCTTTATTGAGTTTCGCCCTTTCCCTCACGTTCCGCGGCGCAGGATAAAACTTCAACGTTCTATGCAGGTGCACTTGTCCTCTGATTCCCCGCCTCCCGCGTCGCGTCCTGTATTCATGGTCGATGACCAGGAATTCGACCGGATGCGATTCACCCGTTTGTTGTGCGATGCGGGCGCCTCCAATCCGTGTCACACATTTTCCCGCGGCGAGGATTTGATTGATGCGCTGATCGGGGTGCTGCGAGGTGCTCCCGCTCCCCTCCTGTGCTTCATCGATGTGAAAATGGCCGGAATGAATGGCTTTGATGTGCTCCGCTGGATCCGATGCCAGCACGCGTGCAACGAGATCCCCGTGGTGATGTTGTCGTCTTCGGACGAGCCTCGTGACGTCGGAGAAGCTCTTCATTGCGGAGCTCAGTGCTATGTCGCCAAATTTCCCCGGGTAGACCAGTTGAGCATGATTCTGCAGGAGGCGGAACGGGTCGCGGTCTGTCTTGCCGCGGACCCATTTCGGCTCCCCTGCAACCTGCTGCTGCCGGTCGCGCAAGCTCTGTGCCGAACCACGTAAGCTTGCCTGGGACCAAGGCGGCTGGTCCCCGGTTGTTCGCGGCTCATGCCTGGGTTTCAGCTCAACATAGCTAGCGACTGCGCTTTCGCGCGGTCGCAGACCTGGCCTTCTTCTTCGACGTCGTTTTCGATGGCGCTTTCTTCGTCGCAGCTGCGGGCTTGCGGCCCTTCGCGGCCGATCGAGGTATCGGCCGTTTGCCTTGCGCGGCGCGTCGTTTCGGACTCGCAGACTTCTTCGCCGACGCCACCTCAGGGACGTGTGGCATGATCGCACCTCCCGCGAAACGCCCCAATGCTTCACGTCTCCGGTCCCGACCGTTGAGGCGAACGGGATGCGAAACTTCGCGGAGCGTAAAGCCGGAGAAGGCGGGATTTGAACTCACCGCCATGTCACCGAGTGATACGATTCCCACGAGCCGCTGAACGCGATCCAGCACCGGCAAACGTCGGATGCCGCGCTCCTGCATCAACCGGGCCGCCTGTTCCACCGAGTCATCCGCAGCTATGTGTGCAACGCCAGGCGACATCACGTCGGCCACTACCGTTTCGTTCGGATCAAGCCCATGCGCGATCGCGCGGATCACCATATCGCGGTCAGTGATCATCCCGACGAGCCGGTCACCTTCACTCACCGGGAGCGAGCCGACATCCAGCTCCCGCATCAGGCCCGCTGCTTCGACCAGAGTGTTGTCGGGGCTTACCCAACGCGCGTGAGCAGTCATGATCTCGTGTACGTTCATTGGTGTAAACAGTAGCCGTATTTGCACCGCCCGACCATCCGAGTTCATCGCCGATCGATGCTGGTGGAATGCACCATCAATAATGGGAGCGCTTCCCACAGATAAACCGGGGTTGCGCATTCTCACCGCCGCGCGACCGGGCAATTCCCCATAAACGGGGACGGTTCCTGCCTGATTGTTGGTCCGAAGGAAACTTAGTAGTCTGATCGGCCCCCCCCTTTTTCTTTCTTATTTATGAAGACCATCATCGGAATCGTTCTCATCGTCGCCGGCGCCATCATCTTCTTCCAGGGCCTGAACCGTAAAGACTCGCTGGCCGGCCGGGCCGCGAGCGCGGGCACCGACATTGCGAACGCAGTCGACGGCGGCACCCGTACCACTCGTCACGTCGGCTATATGGTCGCTGGCGGTGTACTCGTCCTCGCCGGGATCGGCGTGATCGCGAAACGCACCCCACCGACCTCGGTCAACCGTTGATTCCCAGGCCGGGGTTTAGCCCGGTGGTTGCTTGGGTCGCGGTCTTCCGCGAATGATGAAAAGCGGTGCGACGCGAACCGGCAGTGGCATCGCCTTACTCACCAACCCCTTTGGGCGGGACCACGCGTGCCTTTGGTTTTGGAAGGCACACCGCTCTGTCCGGTATTACTGAAACGCATCCACTCCCGCTGGCGCGAACTTCCCTGCCTGTCAGGCCGGCGGCAACTTCCGTTCACTTGGCGGTGATGGATTTATCGAACCGGCGCGGGGCGTTGTTTCTTCGGCGCTGGGCTCCGACGTCGTCATCCCACGGTCGGCTGACTCAATCCCGCCTCCCCCCGACGTTCGCCGGGACAAAAGGATGAAAATTAACGGTACCACGATGGCGATGAGGACGAGTGCGATAATGTAGCCCATGCGATATTGTACCGCACGGAAACGACCCGCGCCATGGACGTTTCCACGAAGCTATCCCCCGTCGTGTGCCCGTGCCGGGATGGGAACTTTGCTGAGTCCCAGCCGTCTTTTCCCGGCAGATCGCACCCGCCCGGCGGGATTTGTCTTGTCGGGCTCCTCTTATTGCAGGTGCGTGTCCTAACGCCATGAAAGCACTCAAGATTGTCGGCCTCCTCCTCGGTGGATTCATCCTCCTCGGTGTCGTTCTGATCGCGCTTGCGCTCACGCCATCGATCCAAACCTGGGCGGTCAAACGCGCGGTCGCGGGACAACCCGGCACGACCCTCGACGTGTCCCGCCTGGCCGCTGGACCATCGGCCACGGACATCTCGGATCTTCGTTTCACCACGAATGGAATCGTCATCACCGCCAAAGGCATCTCGGCCCGCTATTCCGCGTGGGATTATCTTACTCAGAACCGACTCAATGCGGACAGCGTGACGATCGACAATCTAGTCGTCGACCTGCGAAATGCCACCGCCACAGACCCCGCCACCACGCCACCCGCTCCCGGCTCTCCGGGAGCGCAGCCGACGAGGGCAGAAACCACGGAACCGTTTGAGGGAATCCTCAAGCAGGCCCAATTGCCTTTCGATGTGCGCGTGGGCACGATGACCGCCCGCGGGCGCGCCTTGTTACCCAACGAGCAGGTCGTGACGTTTGAACTTAAGGGTTCCGGAATCGAAACCGGGAAACAGGGCAAACTCGAGTGGACGGTGGAGTTCACGGACGCCACGACCGGCGCGGCCTTGAACGGGTTGCGCAGTACGGGCACAGGCAGCGTCCGCATCACCGCGGATCGTCGCATTGACCTCATTGAAATTGATACCGTGGTGGTGGCCACCGGCCCCGGTCTCCCACCGGACCGCGTGCAACTGTCCGTCCGCGCCGAACAGCCCGCCGGCGGCGGCAATGAACAGTACGCAACCACGGTGGCCTTGTTGCGTGGAAATGCCCCCGAAACGATCTTCCAGACGACCGCGCAATTCCTCGCATCCAGTCGCGAAATCACGGGCGCGTGGGATCTCAACCTCCGCGCTGAACAGCTCGCCGCCGTCCTCACCGGCCTTGGGCTTCCCGAGATCGCCGCCCGCGGCACGGGCAAGTTCAACCTCAAGCCTGACACCGGCGCCGCCGCTGCCTCGGGTGATCTTCAAGGCGAGGCGGCCAAGCTCGAGCAAGTGGCGCCCGCTCTCTCCGCCATCGGCTCTGCGCGCTTCAAAGTATCGTTCGACGGCGGCATGGCCAACGATGTCGCACAACTGAACCAACTTGAAGTCGAAGCCACGGATGGAAACGGTCGTCGCTTCGCCCAGATTTCAGCGAAACAGAAAATTGGATACAACGTTTCCTCCCGACAGATCACGTTCCCGAATCCAAACGAGGAACTCGCCCGCATCTCGATTCAATCGCTTCCCCTCGCCTGGGCGCAGCCGGTCGTCGCGCCGATGGTGATCGAAAGCGGTGACCTCTCGCTGATCCTCGCGATCAACGCCGAACCGGACGGCAGCCGCGTCCGTGCCCGCTCCATCGAGCCCCTCTCACTGCGGGCGGTCACCGTGCGGCAGGACGGCAAGGCCCTCGTCGAGCAGCTGACCCTCACGCTGCGGCCTCAGGTTGATTATAGCGCAACCCGCATCACCGCTGAACTCGGCGACCTCACGATTTCAATGCCGGACGGCGATTCGGTCTCCGGCAAGATCACGGCCGATATCACCAATGTGGATACGACTCCGAAAATCGCTTTCACCACCGAGCTCAAGGCAACCATCATCAACGCGCTCAAGCCCTACCTACCCGCGCCGATGGGCACGCTCACGCTCGTCAGCAGCAGCGCCGGCCAGCTCGAAGGTGACATCCTGCAGATCACCCGGGCCAGCACCACCGTCACGCGCGACCAGGGCGTGCTCCTCAGTTCCCTCGAATTGCAACAAGCCGTCCGCGCCGACCTGAAGGCGACCACCTTCACCGTGCCGAATCCCACGGCCACCGCGGTGCGGATGCGGCTCGGAGAGATCCCCCTCGCCTGGGCGGAATCGTTCGTCGAGAAATCCAAACTGGGCGGCGTACTCGGTGGCGGCGTATTCGAAATCTCAATGCGCTCCGCGGACGACCTCACGGTCACGACGGTCGAGCCCGTCACGTTGCGTGGCGTCAGCGCGACGATCGATGGCCGCGCCCTCGCCCAGAATCTCGATCTCTCCGCGAACCTCACCGCGACCAAACGCGGCGAAACCATCGTTTACGATGTGCGCCGCATCGAGGTCAAGCAGGGCGAAACCACCCTCGCCGGCCTCAATGCCGCAGGCGAGGCGAAGCTGGGGGCGAAAATGACCGTCTCCGCCAAGGGCAGTTTGGAGGCCAACGTCGCCGCGTTGATGAACCAACCGGCGCTGGCGGAGTTTGCCACGCTTTCGCGCGGACAAGTCACGGCAAACTTTGAAGCGACCGTGGCGGAGGCCACGCAGGCCAAGGCCACGCTCAGTGCCCGGAATCTCGTCGCTAAACAGGGGAACCGCACGTTGGGCGATTTGGAAATCACCCTCGATGCGGCCATGAAGGCCGATGGCAGCGGCTCGGTCGTGATGCCCCTCACCCTCACGAACGCCCAACGAAAATCGGACCTCAACGTCACCGCCACGTTTGGCAAGGCAGCCAATCGCGAGACATTTCTTTTCGCGGGAAAAGTAGTAAGTACTCAATTCATCGTCGACGATTTCGAACCGTTGGCCGCGCTTGCTCCCGCCTCCGACCCGGCAAAGAAACCCGCGCCGACGACCAAGCCCGGCCGCGACGAAAAGCCCTTTTGGACTGGAGTAAACGGCAAGCTGGATCTGGACCTCAAGCGCGTCGTTTACGGGAAGGATTACGTGATCAGTAATGTTCGCGGCGGGGCGACGATTACCGACAACCGACTGGCGCTGAATGGATTCGAAGGACGGATGAATGAGAATCCGTTCAAGGTGGCGGCCGCCGTCGATTTCGCTGCGCAGAAACCGCAGCCCTACGCGCTCGCCGGTTCCGCCAACGTGACGAATCTTCGCGTGGGCGAATTTCTGCGCGCGGCGAATCCGAACGAAAAGCCGGCAATTGAAACCTCGGTTACCGTCGTCGCGGATCTCAAGGGCAACGGCGCAAATATCTCGGAGCTCGCGAAGAATGTTTATGGGCGTTTCGACGTGACGGGCAGCGATGGGGTTTTGCGCGCGCTGGGACGCAAGGGCCAGGTCGCCAGTG
>CAYVDZ010000289.1:5280-6763 GCA_964450575.1 uncultured Opitutus sp. | reverse complement strand
AGGTCCTGCTCGCGGCGTTGGAGAAAAGAAAGACGTGAACTCAAGCCTAAATACTCATCGATGATCTCCTGCGGAATGGGCGCTTCAACCGGGACAACGTCAACGGGTGCGACGTTGGCTTCAACGTTTTTCGACATGGAGCCGAGGATGGAGATGCGGGTGGCAAGATCCGCCTGCACGCTATAGATCTGCTGACGCAGCGAGGACACCTGTTCGGTGTAGGATTTTTTTGCGTCTTCCAAGGAAAGAACGCCGGCCCGATTTCTGACTTTCCGGAGTTCGTCCTCGGTCTCCAGGAGCCGGGAGCGCAGCCGGTCGGTTTCCTGGCTGAACAGATCACCCAGCAGACCGGACGCCCGGTGGATTTCCACGTGCATTTTCAGGTAACGGTCGACGACTTCGCGAAGAATCGGCTGGACCAGTTCGGCGTCGGGGTGCTTGAAGGAGATCTGAATGACGCTGCTCCCCCGGGGCGCGCCGATCGTGAGATTCTGCGTGATGAGCTGGACGGCAGCATTGCTGTTGTCGCCACCACCGGCCTTGGCGAGGATCCGTTCCGCGCCGATGGCTTCAACGACCAGCCGAACCAGATCCGAACTGCCCAGGATCTCGATCTCGGAGCTCATGATCGTCTCGCCCCGTTGATCCGGCGATTTGGTGGCGTCTCCCCCGATCGGGCCGATCGACTTGCCCTCGGAGATCACATAACGGACGAAGAGTTTGGCCTCGGACTGAAACGACTCTTTTTGCTCGGAACGGAAATTTGCCGCCACGGCAAGGCCGAGCAGTGAGCAGATGATGATCTTCCACTTGTGCCGGAAAAGGATGTAATAGATATCGCCCAGGTTGATGCTGGCGGGCTCGGTTACCGGGAGGGGAGTGTTCATGGGAAAATCGGAAAATCCGGAAAATGGGATCGGAGAATCGGGAAATCGGGAAATCAGGAAATCGGGAAACGCTGCTTCGGGCAAAGAAGAAACGGGCGAAAGAAGAAGGGCGGAAAAGAAGAAATGGGGAAAAAGAAGAAAGAAGAAACGGCGGAGGTAGGAAAAGCGGGAAAGTGGGAAAGCGGGAAACTCGGAAAACTCGGAAGGGAGGAAACCGCTGATGGGCGCTGAGAGTGTCGAGGAGTCGAGGGTCGATAGCTACTACTCAGTGAATGCGGACGGGGGCGTCCGCGGTCCCAGGGGGCGACGGAGGAAAAACAGGAAACGGGTGAAAGAAGAAAGTAGAAGCTCGGTCGAAAAGCTGGGTTTTTTAAACTGCGTGGAGACGGAAGGTCTTTATATCGTCCGGAATTAGGGGTTACGCAGATATTCTCGTCGTTGGAGCACCGACAGGAATGCCGGTGTCACGTTTTCCCCGTTTTCCGCTTTTTCAATTTACCAATTTTCTCATGCGATATGTTTATAGGCGACGGCTCCGATGAGGCGCGAAAGCGAGGAGGGCAAGGCGCGGAAGATGCGGGTATGCCAGCCAGAGG
>CAYVDZ010000289.1:0-5180 GCA_964450575.1 uncultured Opitutus sp. | reverse complement strand
AGGCGCGAAAGCGAGGAGGGCAAGGCGCGGAAGATGCGGGTATGCCAGCCAGAGGCGCGATCAGCGTCGGTTTGATACCCGTGACGCGGACTCCAACGAACGTACTCCAGCATCGATTCTTGAGCTCCCCACGCTCGTTTGAAGCGTCGCAGGCCCGTATTCGCGAGAGAAGTTCGGCCGAAATTCAGGACTTCAAAACCGGCGCGGGCGAAGTGCTCGATGGCCCGCCACATTACGAGATTGTTGGGGCGGACTTCCTGGAAGGATTCATCCGAAGCACCGAATTTATATATCACCGTGTTGCGGAATTGAAAGAAGAGCGCGCCGGCTGCAGGTTTTCCGTTCACTTGGGCTAGCACTAGCGTCCCTAGTCCTGGCCCTAGGACGTGCTGATGGATATGGTGGAAAAACGAAGCAGGTTGCGGCGGTAGGCCCTGACGGCGTCGGGTGATACCAACGAGTTTATAGAAATCGGCCGTCGCAGCGGGAGTGTTGGAGAACTCGATTGTTACGCCGGCGGCTTCAGCCTTGCGCACGGCGGTGCGAGTCGAGCTCTCGCACTGGCGAAAGAGGGAATCGGTATCAGGAGTTAATCGCAGCGTGTGCTGGTAATAAGAGACCGCGGGCGTCGCGTCGGGCCAGGCGTCACGGCCGCCCCGGTAGTCCCAATAACGCCACTCGCGCTTTCGGCAAAGCTGTTGTCCGGCCTGGATGAGAGCTTCTCGGGTTTCAGGATTATCGGCCAAGGCGGTGCACTCGTCCGTGAAGGGGAGCGATGCTCCTCGTCGGCCGGTGAGCCAGCTATCGATTTCCACAATTGGCAGAAGGCCGTTTTGTCTACCGTCCAGCACCACGTGGTGCGGCTCAAAGCCGTACGTCGCCTGGAGGACGTTCAGCCAAGCGGAGGTGTGGAAAAACGTGGCGTCGGGAAAGGATTGAAGGCGCGTGTCCCAGGCAACGTCGGAAACAAGGGGGGCGTTCGCCGGGAGGCGCTTGGGATCAGGAGCGACGGAGGGCACTGAATTCAGTTCCCGGTGATTTGAGACATTTGCTGGGGAGCGCACCTGCAACGAGAGCGATTGGGGACAATCGCCCCTACCTGGCGACGGTGTCGGTGACGTATTTGAGGACCCGGGCGGGGTTACCGGCGACGATGGCGCGAGGCGGGACGTCTTTCGTCACGGTGCTGCCGGCACCAACGATGGCACCCTCCCCGATGGTGATGCCGCAGAGGATCGTTGCGCCCGAGCCAATGGAGGCACCGCGTTGCACGAGAGTGGGAACGCAGGTCCAGTCGGCGTCGGTTTGCAGCGCGCCGGTCGTGCTGGTCGCGCGGGGGAAGAGATCATTCGTGAACATGACCCCGTGGCCGACGAAGACTTCGTCTTCGATCGTGACGCCTTCGCAAATAAAGGTGTGACTCGAGATCTTGCAGCGCTGGCCGATCTTCGCGCCTTTCTGGACTTCGACAAAGGTTCCGATCTTGGAATCGTCACCGATCTCGCAGCCATAGAGATTGGTGAAACTATAGATCTTAACGCCCTGGCCGAGCTTTACATCGCGCAGCAGCTGAATCGGAGACGAGGTATCGTTCACAGATGAAGAGGAGGACGGGGAAACGCAGACAGGAATGTCTGCGCCACCTTTCGGAACCGAGCTTAACGACTTAGAGGGATCGGCGGAGTGGTGTTTCCGGTCCTTGCGGTGGGCGGCATCGCCCCGCGGCCATTGCGGGCAGCGAGGGCGGTCGGGACCGTGACGCGGGTGCCGGATCCATTGGTCTGCGGTGTGGTCGAGTCCCAGAGGTGAACGGGAGCGCCGTGGTTTTTGAGGGACTGCGACGAGGCTTCCAAAATCCGCACCACCTCGAGGCCGGATTCGCCGGACGTGAGTGGCATCAATCCGTTCTGGATACAGTCGATAAAGTGGTTGCACTCGGTCCGGAGCGGTTCGTCGTGCTTGATAAAAGGAGAGTAGGTATCGCCATAGTGATAGGCGTACTGGAATTCGGCGAAGGAATTATAGTGGGGCGGACGCTCGACGCGGACATCGTAGACTTTGATTTTTTCCAAAGGCACGATATCATCATAGACGATCATGCGCTTGCTGCCGACAATCGTCATTTCACGGACCTTGCGCGGATCGTGCCAGCTGCTGTGGACAATCGCGGACCGCTCCTTGGTGAAATGGAGGCTCATTGAGGTCATGTCCTCTATGCCAGGAGTCAGGCTGGCGCCGCCGCGGCAGTTCACACTGTGCGGCAGTTCCTGCATGATATACAGGATGATGGACAAATCGTGCGGTGCGAGGTCCCAGGCGACATTGATATCCTTCTGGAACAGGCCGAGGTTCAGTCGGCGGGCGGCAATATAGCGCAGATCGCCCAAGTCGTTATTATCGACGATCTCCTTGATTTTACGGACGGCGGCCGAGTACAGGAACGTGTGGCCGACCATCACGATCACGCCGTGCTCCTTGGCGAGCTGAATGAGTTCTTCGCATTCGGCGGTAGAGCAGGCCATGGGCTTCTCGATCAGCACATGTTTGCCGGCCGAGATACAGGCCTTGGCCATGGGAAAATGGTGCCGGGCCGACGTCGCGATCACGACGGCGTCGAGGGACTTGTCCGCGACGATCTTGGCGAAGTCAGTCTCACCCGTGACCGTGGGATAAAGCGCGTTGAGCTGCTTGAGGCGCTTCTCGCTGAGATCGCACACACACGAAAGCTGGGCTTCAGGAATGGATTTGAAATTGCGGACCAGGTTGGGGCCCCAATAGCCAAAGCCGACGACCGCGACGTTAACAGGTTTTTTCATACGGAGAAGGGGGTAGGGCAGGCGCTCCTAGGACGTCGGTCCGCTGGGCGCATGAGTGCCATTCGCAAGTTTAATATTGGAATTTTCGAGCGGAGCCGGTGCGATTTCCTGGGCCCGTCTGGCCCGGCGAGTGTCGGCCAGCTGAGTGACGAGAGCGGGCACCGTGAGGAAGATGATCTTCACATCCATCCAAATAGATTTGGCTTCCGTATATTCGATATCGAGCTCGATCATGCGTTCGAATGTCGTTCGGTTCTTGCCCGAGACCTGCCACAGTCCGGTCAGGCCTGGAACGGTGCGAAAGCGACGGCGTTGCTCGGACGAATATTGTTCATACTCGTAGGGGATGCAGGGCCGCGGACCGACAATACTCATCTCGCCGCGCAATACATTGAGAATCTGGGGGAGTTCGTCCAAACCGGTAGCTCGCAGCAACCAACCCGCGGCGATCAGACGCGTATCCCGCTTGGCATCCATTTTGAGCATCGGCGCATTCGACTTAATCAACTGCGCGAAATGCGCTTGGTGGACCGTCGTGGCGGCCCCGACATGCATGGTTCTAAACTTGTAAAGCTTGAAGCGCCGGCCCTGATAGCCGACCCGTTCCTGCCGAAAGAAGATCGGACCTGGAGACGAGATCGACATCACGATCGCGACTACAAACGTGGCAATCGCGAACAACGGGAGTGCCACGACGCAGCAAACCAGATCGATCGCCCGTTTCCAACAAGGAACGGGTGTCGTCTCAGCGTCAGGGCGCCGGTCTGGGAGATAGCTACTCGACAATGACATGAAAAAAGAGAGCCGAATCAAATACGAGGTTGTTTAGGCAACCGCGGGAATCCGTTCGATCTGAGCGCGACTGAGAGTCAGTTGAGCACCGTGTTGCAGAATGGACAAAAGAATGGTGACGCGGTCCTGCTCATCCGAAGCGCGTAGGATCACAGCGGATACGCCCTGCATCGGCCCGCCCACGATCTGAACCGAATCACCTGGGCGGAGAGCAGGCCGAAGGGAGAGCTTGTCGAGCTCGGTATCGACCCAACCCTTTAAGTCATGGATGAGGGCATCTTCCACGATCGCCGGGGCATCGCCGTTGTGGACGATATTAATGACTTCCGGACAGTATCGGGCGGCCCGATACGAAAGGGCCGGATCGAAGCGGACAAAAAGATACCGGGGAAACAGAGGGCTGACGACCACGCGACGCACCCGACGAATCGTTCGGTGCTGCTTTATCCGCGGGAAGTAAGTCTCCAATCCCAACGACCCGCGGCAATAGGATTCCACATGGGCTTCCTTGAGCGGGCGGGTGTGCAAGCAGTACCAGTTCACAGTGTGGTTTTAACGTTTCGAGCAGGCGTTAATACTGTTCCGCTGGCAGATGATCGCCCGGGTCGCGCCATTGAAAGGGAGAAGGAGGGAGGGTCGTGGACAAATTTTGGCAAGCTGCCGCCATCACGGTGCCTTGCTGGAAGCAGAGTGCCGTGGAGGTGGTGGAAAAATGATGGAGTGACCGATGAGAGGCATCATGTCACAAGGTTTTATCAACAAGCGGTCGATTTAGCAGTTCCTGAACCGTTTATTTGAGTTCTGAAACAATTGATCGGCAGCGGGTTGAGCTTAAAGACACAGAGAGTGGAATCGGGCGAGGGAGGTCGTCGAGATGAGAGTCACGCGGTTGTGGCGCATCCACTGGAAGTGATCGCAGAGCACAGGTGTCGGGTGAGTTATCGGCTCAATCTCCAGTTTACCAAAATGTGAGTCCGGTTAAAAAGATGGTAAGGCTCCCCTGCAATGATTATGCGTTTATTTGCGTATATCGGTCGCAATAAGAGTACGAACGGGCCTACCTTAGAACGATCGTCGTGCGACCTGCATTCCGCGGCGCCAAAAGGCCCACGTCTTTGGAGGGCGGATACGGTGGGCGGGCGCCGTGGAGAGCGGGAGCCGCCTCTCAACTGACGCAAAAAAGGGGAAGCGCAGTTCAGCACTTCCCCCAAACCAACCCTCGGCCAACAGTTGACCTGATTAAACCTAAATTCGGCAGTTCAGATTAACCACGGATGACACAGATGACACAGGCGGTATAGATCAGCGGAGATTAGCGTTCCTGCCGGTTTTTTCCGTCACGATCCCGGAATTGGAAAACGCGGCGGCTTCACTCCCAGAATCTGCGGACGAGACGGAAAGACCAAGGCAGGAGGGAACGCTAATCTTCGCTCATGAACGCTAATTTTTCGAACCCTGAAATCTGATCTCAGAGGTTAATTCCGGGCGGGATAGATTAGCGGAGATCAGCGGAGATGAGCGTTCCTCCCTGTCTTTTCCGTCACGATCCCGGACTTGGAAAACGCGGCGGCT
>CAYVDZ010000288.1:2886-6781 GCA_964450575.1 uncultured Opitutus sp. | reverse complement strand
GGCAACTCCGCCCACTTTATCGGACGCCTACTCAGAAAACTTCGATGAGCGTTTCTCCGGCCTCCCATCGCCGCACGAGTCCCGGCACGAGAGGGGAAAGCTTTGCGCGGAGTTCTGATTTTTCAAATTGCCGAGGCGCGACCAAAGCACCGCCTGGGCCGGCGGTCGCAACCGGGATCACCCGGCAAAATCCTCATCCTTGGTCGCGAGCACAAAGCTCTCTTTCAACGCGCACGTCCAAATGACCTGAGCGCGGCGTGCGGCAGCGGCAGTTCGTATACGTGGGTGGCCCTCCAAACCGTGTTCCCGCAAAGTCACTGCCAAAGACGGCGGAAGCTGCGCGTCGATCAGAAAGCGCATGCGACGACCTCACGCCGAACGTAACATGGTATGGTATGGTCAAACGGGCGGCGTAGAGCTGGGCCGCCCGGAGGTCGCCTGACTCGAGGTAGGGAAACTCCGCCAAGATATCCGCCTCGGTCATACCCGATCCGAGCATTTCCAAAATGTCCTTCACGCGAACCCGCAATCCACGGATGCAGGGCTTCCCCCTGCATTGCTCGGGGTCGACAGTGATGCGTTCGAGGTCGCGCAGTTGCAGGAACTGGCGACGCTGGAGACCTTCGCGACACTGCTGACGGAGCGGTCGGGCCAGCAGTTGGCCTATGCCAACCTCGCTCAGGAAGTGGGAGTGGCGGTGGATACAGCGCGGCGCTGGATCGATCTGTTGGGGTGGCTGCACTAAAGGTTGGTAATCTATCACTGGCCGAACGAGCCCGATCCCACCGGGCCGCTGGTTCCGTTTCGGGTTCACCCTTCCCCCCACGAATCACGCCTCCCCGCCGACCGCGAGGGGCTTGACGGCTGAGAGGAAAAGGCCAGTCTAGCTTTATGAAAACCGCCACGGTAACCGCATCGAAGAACGGGTTCAGCGAATTGCTGCGGGCGGTGAAAGCCGGTAAGAGCGTGGTGATCCTCGACCGGGATGTGCCGGTGGCGCGGTTGGAGCCGATTAGGGCGGATACGCTGCCGGACGACGTGCGCCTGCAGGGGCTGGAGAGGCAGGGGCTGATTCGCCGTCCGCACGAGGCGGGTTCCGCCTGGGAGGCGTTGCAGGCATGCCCCGCGCCGCGGCTCAAGGGTGGACGGAGTGCGGTGGCTGCGTTGCTCGCCGAGCGGGAGGACGGGCGGTGAAGTTTTGGGACAGTTCTGCGGTGGTGCCGCTTTTGGTGCAGGAACCTGCGACCGCCGAGCGCGACAAGCAGTTGCGTTCCGATCCCGTGATGCTCGTCTGGTGGGGCACTGCGGTCGAATGCACTTCGGCGTTGCAGCGGTTGGTCCGGGACGGGGCCATGCGCGCCGACGAGGCGAGGGCGGCGGACGCGCGCCTGCGGCAGCTGGAGCGGCGTTGGGTGGAAATCGATCCAACGCAGACGGTGCGGGCGCAGGCCGGGAGATTGTTACGAATCCATCCGTTGCGCGCGGGCGATGCCTTGCAGCTGGCGGCCGCCCTGGTCGCCTGCCAGCACGACCCGGCGACGCTGCCTTTCCAAACGGGCGACTTGCGGCTCGCCGAGGCGGCTCAGCGCGAGGGATTCACGGTGACCCCGTGAGGTCAGAATAACGGGTCAGGTTGCTCAGCTATCACGGTCCGACAATGTCCGCGCAAACGAGCTAGCGGGTCCGTCTGGCGTTCACCCTTCCCGCCACGAATGATGCTTCATCTGCTCGAGCTATCGGGCGGCGGGAGAGAGGCATCAGGCTGTCCGGTTGTGGAATCGATGCGTCGGCAACTCCGCCCAGTTTATCGGGCGCCTACTCAAAAAACTTCGATGAGCGTTTCTCCGGCCTGCAATCGCCGCATGAACTCGGGCAAGAGCGGGGGAAAGCTTTGCGCGCAGTTCTGATTTTTCAGATTGCCGAGGCGCAACCAAAACACCGCCGGGGCCGGTGGTCGCTGAATCAGAATCCGCCCACCGGACCGGAAGCCTGCTTTGGTCGGTCACTTGGCGTCAGCAGCGGAGACCGGCGGCCTTGGCGAGGCGAAGTTGATTGGCGTCGAAACTGAGAAACTCCTTCGGGGCGACCAACCGCGCGTGAGCCACGTGCAGGATGTCGAAGGCGCGATGTCCGCCGGCAATCGTGTGGGTCGCGGAGAGGCGGCCGGCTTCCTCCGTGATCTCCTTTAGCGCAATGTCGCTGTGCCGCCAGAGTCCGGTCGCATAATCCTCGGCGAAAGCCTCCAGGCGCCGGGTGGCTTCACCGGTGGCGAGAAGGCCCTGATATTCCGCCAGCCGCAGCGCGTTGCCCAATTCAAATTCGTTGAGCGGTGAAAGCAGCAGCGGCCGGGCCGCTTTTGCCAGGCGCGCGTGTGCCGCGCCGGAATGGGCGTCCTTGCGATAGAGTGAGAAAAGAAAACTGGTGTCCGCGCAGGGCATGGTCGCTTACCAGTTTCCCTGGGCCGCCTTGAGCAGTTGGGCGCTTTGGATGGCCGAGAGCGGTTTGTCATTCTCGGTTACCCGCGCGGCGGCACTCTTGGTCCAGTCCACCTTGGATTTTTCGGAGACGGCGGGCACGAGACGGGCAACAATCCGGCCGTGACGCGAGATGGCGATTTCCTCGCCGGTCTCCACGCGGCGCAGGAGCTTCGCGTAATCGTTGCGCAGGGTGCGAACGGTGGCGGTTTTCATTGTGCTACAATCACTGTAGCACAAGGGAGCGAAGTCAAGCCGCAGGTGGGGGCGGGCGAAGGGGTTCGGCTGAAAGTTGCAACAGGGTGGCGGCGAATAGTGGGATGCCTCATCTGTGGCAGGTTTCGGCCCAACCCCTTTTTCGATGCCATTTTCCGATGCTTTTGGAGCTTCTTCGCAGTTTTCAGTGGATAAACGCGAGGCAGGCGCGCATCGGAATTGAACCTAAATTCAACAGTTTATTTTAGCCACAGATGACACCGATGAGCACGGATGCAGAGGATTACTGATGGAGAGGCACCGAGCCGCAATTCACCCGCACGGTGAAGAGACTGTGATTTATAATGCCATGGTAATCTGTGCTTATCCGTTGAATCTGTGGCTTCAACTGCATCCTGGTTGAGCAGAAGGTAACGAACAAAACGAAGGTGTGCGCCCGGAAGATGGGATCTTCGTTTCGTCCGTTACCTTCGGTTTATTCTACTGTGCTTACCGGAAACAGCGAGGAACCCTTCGGGAGTGGGGGCGTGAAACGGATATTGCCGGGGGTACGGCGAATTTCCGGAACAGGCAGGAATGCCGGTATCACTTTTTCGCCTATCTCAGAGGGGCCCGAAAAGGCCCGACTCGCCTTGCGCAAGTCGGGCCTGATCCTTGACACGAAAACTTGCGCCCGGGCTTGGTCAAAGCCCGGGCGGTTTGTAGTTACGGGAGCAGGACAGCGTCGATCACATGCACCACCCCATTTTGGGCGCGGACATCCGCCGCCACGATGTTGGCGGCGTCGACTTTCGCGCCTCCCGTAAGATTGATGACCAGCGGGCGGGCGCCGGTGCGCAGGGTGGCGACGTTTTGACCGTTGGTCAGCTGCGTGGACAGTACCTGACCGCTGGCGACGTGGAACAACAGTACCTGGGCGAGCTGGGCCGGATTGGCGAGCAGGCTGTTCAAAGTCGCGGCGGGCAACGCAGCGAAGGCGGCGTTGGTCGGCGCGAAGACGGTGAAGGTACCGCCGGCGGCGAGCGTGGCATCGAGACCGGCGACACGGAGAGCGGTGGCGAGCGTGCTCAGATTGGGATTGGCTGCGGCGAGGCCGCTGATCGTCTGGCTGACACCGCCGGTGGCGACGGACCCGAATTCATACACTTCGAGGAGAGCCGGGAGAGCACTGGTGCCAGGGGCGTTGGTGTGCAGCTGCACGGTGT
>CAYVDZ010000288.1:0-2876 GCA_964450575.1 uncultured Opitutus sp. | reverse complement strand
GTGTAGGCGCCGCTGGGAACGCCGATGAGCATGGCGGCGTCGTTGGCGCTCGTGAGCGGGAACGCGCCGGCGGCGGCTGTCACCGTATTCAAAAGTTGGAGATTCGAGGCGGTGGCAACGTTGTCATTCACTCCGATGACGGTGCCGTCGGACGCCCTGACTTGGATGGCGGGATCGGCGAGGGGCGCGGCGACACCGTACGTGGTCAGCGATGGGCCGACGCCACGGATGAGCAGCCAGCGGAGTTGGCCGGCGGGGGCGTTGACGACGAAGCCGCTGATCATCGCGGCGTCACCATTGCCCGCGACGCCGCGGGTGGAGCTGTTGACGAGGCTGCTGGTTTGGGCGGAGGCGGTTCCGGCGAGGAGGGTGGCGGCCGAGAGGGCCGCGAGTTGCAGTTTATTCATGGGTATTTTTGCACAACGGTTGAGAAGGGCGGAGCGAAGGCTCCGCGGTAACAAGGGTGGAACGCGCGACCTTACGGTTTGGATGTTTCTGCGGGCCGATTTTTTCTTTTCGAGGTGTAATCCTGCCGTTCGGTGGATTTTCGAATGCGGGCTGGCGGACCGATCGAGATCCAGCCATCCTGTTGAATGGAAAAACTTCCGTTTGATCAGTTGGGCGTTTCGCCCGAGATCCTGAAAGCCGTCGCGAAGATGGGATTTGAGGAGGCGTCGCCGATTCAAACGGCGGTGATTCCCGTGGGGCTCACGGGGAGAGATATCGTGGGGCAATCCTCGACGGGATCGGGTAAAACGGCGGCGTTTGCGATTCCGGCGATCGAGCGCGTTGACCCGGCGAAGCGGGCGGTGCAGGTCTTGATTTTGTGTCCGACGCGGGAACTCGCGGTGCAGGTGGCCGAGGAAACGGGCCGGCTGGCGTTCTTCAAAAAAGGTATTCGTGAAGTGCCGATATATGGTGGGCAAAGCTACGATCGACAGTTTCGCGCGCTCGAGTCGGGGGTGCAGATCGTGATCGGGACACCGGGTCGCGTGATGGACCACATGGAGCGGGGCACGCTGCGTTTGGATGCGCTGAAGATGGTCGTGCTGGACGAGGCCGATCGGATGCTCGACATGGGGTTTCGCGATGACATCGAGAAAATCCTTTCTGCGGTGCCGGCGCAGCGGCAGCTGTTCTTTTTCTCCGCCACGATGCCGCGGATGATTCAGGAGTTGATCAAGCGTTACAGTAAAGACCCGGCGTGGATCCAGATCGAGTCCCTCGCGCAGAATGCGCCCCAGGTGGATCAGGTTTATTTTGAAGTGGATCGTCGGTCGAAAATCGAAGCGCTGACGCGGCTGATCGACGTGCATGATTTCCGCTACGGTATCGTATTTTGCAGTACAAAGATCATGGTCGATGATCTCGATGAGCACATGCACTCGCGGGGTTATGCGGTTGACCGGCTGCACGGTGACATCACGCAGACGCAGCGAAACCGGGTGATGGAGAAATTCCGCGAGCGGAAGTTCGAGTTTCTGATTGCGACGGACGTGGCGGCGCGGGGCTTGGATGTCGACGACCTCGAAGTGGTCTTCAACTTCGATCTGCCGAATGACAGCGAAGATTACACGCATCGGATTGGACGCACGGGGCGGGCCGGGAAATCCGGACGGGCCTTCACCTTTGTTTCCGGTCAGGAGATCTACAAGTTGCAGCACATGATTCGCTATGCGAAGCTGAAGATCCGGCGGGAGCGGCTGCCCTCGCTGGATGAAGTCGAAGAGGCGCGGGCGAATGTGTTTTTCGAGAAGATCCGTTCGGCTTTGGAGGCGAAGGAATTCAAGCCGCACGACCGCATGATCGATCGACTGCTCGACCAAGGCTACGCGAGCACCGATATCTGCTCGGCGCTGATTCATCTGCTGCAAAGTGGGAGCACGGCTTCGGCGGGTGGACCGAAAGGGGCACCGGCCCCGGCCGGCGCGAAATCCGCACCGGCCGCCCGTGAGGTAAAACCGGCGCCGGAGTGGGCGCCGCAGGCCGCGCCGCGAAAGCCGATGGCACGAGCCGACTCGACGTCCGAAGCCGGAGCGGGAACAGGAGCCGCGGAGCGACCCCGTGCTGGCGGCAAGCCAGCACCGGTCGCGGCGCGGTCCGTTGAGCAGGCAGCGCAGTCCGATGAGGAGTCCGGCGCCGGTTCGTCGTCCGAAGCTGCCGGTGGCGGGAAGCGGGCGAAATTCGAACGTTCGTCCCGCACCGGCAAGGAACCGGGCAAAGTCACGGTTTTTCTGAACGTGGGGCGCAAGCAGTTGGTGACGACCGCGGACATTGTGGGAAAGATCGCCGGGGTGACGCGTCTGCCGGCGGAGGTGGTGGGCGCGATTGATATTCACCAGCGCCATACTTTGGCGGATGTGGCGGAGTCCGAGGCGGATTTCATCGTGAAGAAGCTGACCGGGATCCGGTTGAAAGGGGTGGAGTTGGCGCCGGCCCGGACGGGCGCTGACATGCAAACGTAACCAGAGGTTGGAGACAGAGCGGCTCGCGCCCTTGACAGGGCCGCGAGCCCGACGTTATTGGCGTGTCCCCGTATGGAATTCGCGCTTGACCAGCCGGTGCTCGTGCTCAACCGCCTTTGGCAGGCGGTGAATGTGATTGGTGCCCGACGGGCATTCGGTCTCCTGGCGCGTGGGCACGCGCAAGTCGTGCATCATCATGCGGATGATTTTCGCACGTTCTCGATGCTCGATTGGATTGATTTCTCGGTGAGCAATCCGCCCCTGGCCGCCTTGGAGACGGTGCACACGCCGACGCGGGTCATCCGGTTGCCGCGGGTGATCCTGTTGACGTTTTTCGACAAGCTGCCTTGCAAGGAGTTGAAGCTCACGCGCAACAACGTCTTCGAGCGCGACAAGAACACGTGTCAGTAT
>CAYVDZ010000287.1:0-6803 GCA_964450575.1 uncultured Opitutus sp. | reverse complement strand
TCGAGAACGACTGCCCGCAGCGTCCGGCCGGAGACGAGGGCTTCCTTGGCCACCTGCGCCGCCGCATCGTATCCAATATGCGGATTCAGTGCCGTCACCAACATCAAGGAACGCTCCACCAGTTCGCGGCACCGCTCAGCGTCAGCTTCAATTCCAGCGACACATTTTTCGGTAAACACGGTCACCGCATTGGTCAGGCAGCGAATTGATTCGTGCAGGCAATGCGCCATGAGCGGCAAGGTGACATTCAACTCGAAGTGTCCATCCCGTCCGCACAAGGCGACCGTCTGCGAAAGTCCCTGTGTGTAACTGCAGACCTGTACAAGCATTTCGCTCATCACGGGATTGACCTTCCCCGGCATGATCGAGGAGCCCGGCTGGGTCGGCGGTAGACGAATCTCCCCCAAGCCCGCCCGCGGACCGGACCCGAGCAGACGAACATCGTTGGCGATTTTCGTGAGTGCCGCCGCGATGGCACTGAGAATTCCCGCGACTTCGACGCAGTCATCCCGCGCGCCTTGCGCTTCGAAGTGATTTCGCGCCTCCACGAACTCGATTCCCGTCTCCGGAGTTAGGATACGACAGACGGCCGCAGCGAACTGGGGATGACAGTTCATCCCGGTGCCGACGGCCGTGCCACCGATGGCTAGTTCCCGCATCAGGCCAATGGCTCGGCGCGCGCGGTCGCCTGATTTACGCGCTTGCGCCGCGTAGCCGGAAAACTCCTGACCAAGCGTGAGCGGAGTGGCGTCCATCAGATGGGTTCGCCCGATCTTCACGATGTCGAAGAAGGCTTCAGCTTTTCGTTCCAGCGCGACGGCCAGATGATCGAGCGCAGGCGCGAGCGTGGTGGCCAGTGCGACTGCGACGCTTACGTGCAGTGCGCTTGGAATCACGTCGTTGGAGGACTGCCCAAGATTAACATCATCGTTGGGGTGTACCGGTCTTTTCGACCCGAGCGGTTCGCCCGCCAGGATGCTGACCCGGTTGGCGATCACCTCGTTGGCATTCATATTCGACGACGTGCCGGAGCCGGTTTGGAAAACGTCGACCGGAAAGTCCCGGGTATGGCCGCCGTCCGCAATTTCGCGGGCGGCGCGTTGAATGAACCGACTCTTGGTGGGGGAAAGTATCCCAAGTTCCTCATTGGCCGAGGCGCACGCCAGTTTCAAAAGACCCAAAGCCCGCAGGAAAGGATCGGGGAGGCGGTGGCCACTAATGGGGAAATTGAGCACCGCGCGCTGAGTACTGGCGCCATAGAGAGCATCCGCCGGAACGGGCAGTTCGCCCATCGAGTCACGTTCGAGCCGCATTGCTGAACTTACGCCTTAAATCCCTGAAAGCAAAAGCCCCGCGGAAAAGCAGGGCTCGTCACGACGAAGATGAAGGGCGAAAGGATCCGTTAGAACTTGACGTTCAGCCCGCCCCGACGAGTACCAAAACGCTGAACCTGTTCGTACAACTCATCACCGGAGATGCGTTGCGCCATCCGGGCGGTGGTCCGATCGAGGCTGTCCTCACTGGTGATTGACACCATGGCAGTAAGATAACGGGAACGGCGAAAATCGCTGGGAGGCGTCATCTGTTGCAAGGGATCAACGGCCGAAGCACGGGGGGCCGGAAGCGCCCTCGACTCAAACCCTTGGCGCGGGGCAACACTGAGTAATCCGACCCCGAGCGCTTCCGTAGTTTGAACCGCTTCCAGATTCGCGGCGATATAACGCGGCGAGGCGATTCTCGTATTTCCGGCGTGAACGTCGTTCGCGCCCAGTAACGGAATCATACGGGAAAGCTGGCCGGCTCCGACCCTCGGCTCAAAGCGCGCCGGCATGTCCATGGCAACCACGGCGCCCTGGTGACCGATCCTGTCGTCGCTTTCCGATCGTTCGGCCGCGGCCTGATCGACTGGGACTGCAATCGGAGTGGATTCAAAACCCGCGACGGTGGAATGAACGCTTACCGTGGGGACGAGCGCCGGATAGGACCCGCCACCCGGCTCGTTAACGGCGTAGACCGAGCGCTCCTGCTCCTCAACTAAACCCACACCCTCTGCGCCGTCTCGAATCGTCAGGAAAGTAATTGCGACCACCGCGGCGGCACCGAGTGGAATGCGGTGGTGGCCCAAACGGGCGAATAGACCTGTGATCGGCAGCGTTTGCCACCACGGCCGCTTGGCCAGTAATGCCGCGAGTTGCTTGGTGCGCAGCTCGCGATCAAACTCGTTCCAAAATTCTGCAGGGGGACGCTCCGCGCGTTTTAGCCGCAGCAAGTCTTCAAGCGTAACCGGATGTTTCTCCTGATTCATCAGCGGGTATAGGGTTGCAACTCTGCCTGCAAAAGCTGCTTAGCATAATGCAGACGTGAACGCACGGTGCCGACAGAACAATCCATGACTTCGGCGATTTCCTGATGACTCAGGCCGTCAATTTCAAATAAAGTTACCACTGTACGATGCTTGGTAGACAATTTTTGCATCGCGTCGTTCAATTTTTCTTGGAGGTCACGAACATAGGAGTCGCGATCGACGCCGGTCTTATCCGTCAAAGCCGCAATAATTTCCTTCGAAACAGGCTCATCGGAATCGATCTGTTCCAAGCTGAAGAATGACCTGAGCCGCGCTTTGCGCAAGTGGCTGAGGGTGGAATTCACCGCGATACGATAAAGCCAGGTAAAGAAAGACGACTGTCCGCTGAATCGATGGATCGACTGAAATGCCTTGATGAAGGCGTCCTGCGTCAAATCCGCAGCATCTTCGCGGTTCGAGGTCATGTTGTACACGATGCCGAAAACGCGTTCACGATACTTCACAATCAAACGGTCAAACGCCGCCACCTCACCGGCTTGGACCCGGCGCACGACGTCCACGTCGGCGTCAGCTTCCAGCCGTCGCTCTGGCGACGCCACCAGCGCCTTGCCAAGAACTTTGGTCGCTTCGATCACGCGGGAAAAAGAAGCGTAATCCGCGGGCTGGTGCAACCCGAATTTGCAAAAGGGAGGTGATCACCCCGTACGTTGGAGGCCCGCGACCTGAGCTTGAAGCACATCACATAGCCCAAGGAGCAGCGGGGTTGGAGACAGCGAGGCTCCCTCCCGAAGCTCGGCTTGGGCTGCGGCGATTTCCGCATCCACCGCCCCGGCCACGGTCGTAAACACTCCAAGCTCCGCCATCTGATGGAGACGAAGGGAAAGCTGCGGGATCTTGTCTCCCGTGATCTCCGCCCGCAGCGCGTCCGCTTCGCCCGATGGCAACCGCTCGAGCAGGGTCAGCAACGGCAGCGTGAGTTTTCCGCTCGCGAGATCCGTGCCCAGCGTTTTCCCGATCCGTGCTTCCTCACCAAAGAAGTCGACCAAGTCATCATAGATCTGGTACGCGATTCCAAGATGGCGGCCGAACCGGCTCACCGCCTCCACATAATCGGAGGGAAACCCGGCAAGGCGCGCACCGAGAAAGCACGAAACTCGAAAGAGCTCCGCGGTTTTCAGGTCGACGATCCGCTGATACTCCATGCGGGTAATGGTGGTCGACCGACGACGGAGCGTCTGAACGATTTCGCCGGCACACACCCGACGCGTCGATTCGGAGACAGCGGCACAGATCTCCGTCGTCGGAAACTGCGTGGCCAAGTGCAAGGCATGAGCAAAAAGCGCGTCACCGAGCAAAACTGCTGCCGTTGAGCCGTATTCGCGAGCTGCCGTTCGGCGATTACGACGTACATCCGCCTCGTCCATGATGTCGTCGTGAACCAAGGTCGCCAGGTGAACCAGCTCGACGACCGCGGCGACCCGGACGAGGTCTGATTTCAACTCGGTCGGCCCCCTCCACCCGCTAAGAAACACCAAGGCCGGGCGAATTCGTTTCCCCGAGGTGTCGATGCAATAATCCACCATCGGTCGAATCTCGGGCTCAAAGGCAACCAATTGTGCCCGAAGATACCGGTCCAACTCGGACATATGCGGCTGTAAAAGCGCAAAGACACCGGCGAAGGCGTGCGGATTAGCCGTGGCAGAAAGGGCTGCGGCGCTGCTGCTCATGGAAAGGCGGACGTTGCATCCGGATTTTCGAAATGACGACTCAATAGTCGCAGCAGAAGAACCACGGCACCGCGACATCAGCCCACTTGCTGACCGACGATACCGCAAATATGTCCCCGGCACCGCTTGGCGGCGATGGTCGCCGCGCACTCGAGAGAGCTCAAGGCTGTTTCTTTTGGAGGAGGCTCGCGCGCGCCGTCCTCGGTGGGCGTCGCTGCCCAAAAAAAGCCGCGTGATGATCACGCGGCTTTGTCTGACGACTGAGTTGGATCAAAGATCCGCGTCGTAAATCTCAACGAGCGCCGTACCCGTGGTGCCATTGGCACCTCGAATCTGAACCGTGTAGGCACCCGGGTTCAGCTGCAGCACCATCGCGGCATCCTTGCTGTTGGCGTTAAGGGGAAATGCTCCCACGATTGGGCTCGTCGCCGTGACTTGGGCGACCATTGCGGTTTCCGTCCAGTCATTGTTAGTCGCAATCACGGTATTGCCAAAGAGGACTTCGATCCGCGGATCGGTGAGCGCTCCCGTGACCCCGAAACTCGCCAAGGTCGGCCCCACTGCCCGGATGAGCAGGCGCTTGCGTTGGTCACCCGTGATCACGAACCCGGCAATCATCGGATTATTTACCCCCACTTGGCCGCGCGTGGAAATATTCGTGATGCGGGAATTAACCGTTGCGCCGAGGTCCGCGTCGTAAATTTCGATCAAAGCCGGGCCGGGGACTCCACCTCCACCCACTACCGTCGTGAAGGTGCCTACGGGCAGGGAAACCTGCACAGCGGAATCGCGACTACTTGCGTTCAAAGGGAATGCCCCGAGCTGCGCAGCGGCGTTCGCCAGTGCCGTCGAATTACCCCAATCATTGTTGGAGGAGATCAGTGCTCCACTGGATCCGACAATGCTCAGAAAAGGATCCGCGATCGGACCGGTGATTCCGAAATTCACGAGGGACGGCCCCACCGCCCGGATGAGGAGCGGCTTGGTGCCGCTCCCGGTTACCACAAACCCGGCCATCAGCGTACGATCGCCACTTCCCGCCAGGGCCAAGGTCGAGATATTGGTAATCCGACTCGCCAGCGGCCGCAGCAGGAAGGAACCGGTGACTGCCCCCGTGACCGATCCACTGACGACGGAGGCGCCACTCGCGAGGCTGCCTATAACTCGTCCGCCCGTCGCCGAAGTTAGATTATAGGTACCCGCGTTAGACAGAAATCCGGTGCCGACCTCACGAGCAGCTCCGGACCCTATATGGAGCGTGATCGAACCATCTCCCCCGACAATGGCCGTGGCCTGGCTGCCAGCCACACCCGTAAGCCCACCGTTCACAATCAACGGAGTGAAGGTGGCGGTTGCAGGAGTAACCGGCCCGATAAACGTTTTCCCGCCGAACTGGCCGGAAATGCCGGTGACAGACGTCTGGCCCCTGACAACAACCTGGTTGCTGCTATCGTGGACGGCGAACGCGCCATCGGCGTTTACTGCAATGTCATTCCAGAAATAGGATTTCCCAACCGGAGTGGTCGCAAACGCGATAAGGGTACCGCGTCCATTTCGATTGATCGCAAAAGCGAAACGACCGCTTTCATCGATCGAGCCGTAATCGCCACGATATACGGTATTCGCAATCGAACCGGCACCAGGATCTTTACTGCTGGTCGCAGGATCAACTGTCACGATCACCTCGGCGGACGTCATGGAAGCCCCTCCGTTGTCCGTAGCCTTGGCTGCTACCGCCATTTCCCCAGGCATGATCGGGGTCCAAGTGATCTGGAAGGGCCGGCTGGTAGCACGCCCGATACTCAGGCCACCGGCAAAAAATTCGACACTTTCAACTGAGCCATCCGAATCACTTGCTGAAGCCGTGACCGTGATGGCTGAGTTCGCTGTAACCGAACTCGAGGCCGAGGGCGAGGTGAGCGAAACCAGTGGCGCCTGGTTGGGCACCACCGTCACCATGATCTCGGAAGAGGTGATGCTCAAATTATTCGAATCGGTCACCCGTGCCGAGAGGCGATGGGTACCCACCGCGACATTGCTCCGCCAGTTGAACACAAAAGGATCGGCCAGCACGGCGGGCCCCGTCGTTCCACCGGTCGTACCGCCCGTGGCGGCTTTCGGCAAAGAGTCACTCACTGCGCCATCGACGAGAAATTCGATGGACTTCAGGCTCGCGACTCCGCCGTCTGGTCCTGCCGCTCTCACCGTCACCGGAAGCGACGCCCCTTGCACCACGGTGATCCCGCTCGTGGGATTAACAATCGACGCCGTCGGGAATGCTCCCGTGGCTGTCAGAAAAATGGGCTCCGAAGCGACGGCGTTGCTCTTATCATCAAAGGCTATCGCCACAAATTGATATCTCCCGGGCACCTGCGGCGTCCACTGTGCGGTGAAGGGAAACTTCTGGGACGAGCTCAGCAAAACGCCATTGATATAGAAATCGACGTTCTTGATAAAACCATCCGGCGCGACCGCATCGATCATGAACGTTACCGGGGACCCCGAGCTGACGCTACTCCCGGTGGGGGGATTGACAATCTGGACCGCCGGCGGCGTGCCGATGGGCGTGACCATATTAATTCGTCTTGTCGCCGTCCCGTTCGGCGAAATCTGGTTGCCATTGTTATCGAATCCGCGCGCCTCAACCACATGGGTGGTCGGCAAAACCGCGGGAGTATAGATAAACGAATACGGATAGGTTGAATCCGAGCCCACCAGCTGGCCATCCACGTGGAAGTCGATCCGCTGCAAGAAGGCATTCGGTGCAGTCG
>CAYVDZ010000286.1:0-6818 GCA_964450575.1 uncultured Opitutus sp. | reverse complement strand
TTTCTCTTGCCTCCGGTCAGGTGCGGGAAGTTCGTCTCAGCCATCCTCATTACAGTTGGTTCGAAACGCTGGGGCTGCGCTGATATGCCGTGCCGGTCATTACTGATATGCGCTTTCGCGCGGCGGGTACCGACTTTCCCGCGGCGCCTTTCAATGGGTGGTATGTCGGCACGGAAATCGGGGCGCGCGATTTGGCGGACGTCGATCGCTATAACGTGCTGCCGGTGATTGCCGATCGGCTCGGCCTGGATCGGCGTACCCCACGCTCCTTATGGCAGGACAGGGCGCTCGTGGAATTGAATCTAGCCGTCGTCCACTCTTATGAGACGGCGGGGGTGAAGCTGGTGGATCATCATACGGCCTCGACTGAGTTTATGCGCTTTTGCGAACGGGAAAAAGCTGCCAATCGGGAGGTTTCGGCCGAGTGGAGCTGGATCGTGCCTCCCCTTTCGCCAGCGACAACCCCCGTTTTTCATCTGCCGATGCGCGACTTTCCGAGCACCCCTGATTTTCACCGTCAACCGTCTGCATGGTCAGCAACCCGCCGGGATAGCTAACGTGTTCCACTCCGGCCTTCGCGGCCGCCTCCACCACGGTGACACTGCGCGTCAAAGCGCGAAACCGAAAATCCTTCGCCAAGGCTTGGCGCGCACCGTCGAGCCCACGAATCCGCTCGCTCCTGCCACCGCAACCCACGGGCGGGTTTCTTCGTTCGGTTGGTCCATGCTCGAACCTTCGTGCCGTGGCGCGGAAAGATCAACTTCCCGGAGCGCAGGAGGTTATCGGGCGTGGAGCGGCGGGAGGGTGACGGGTGAGTGGGGTCGTGGTTTCTGGCGAGGATTGGAAGTGATACAGACATTCCTGTCTGTCCGGGTTTGGCGGGGCGTCGGCGGAAGCGATGGCGGGGGAACTTTCGGAGTTCGGAACAGACAGGAATGTCTGTATCACCTTTTCGGAGACATCGGGTAGCCTTTGCGGGCGAAGATCTTTTCCGCGAGGCGGCGCGCGTTGCCGCCGAAAATGAGGCGGCGTTGCGCGTCGGTGAGATCGGCGTCGAGGACTTTGGACAGTTCCGTCGCATAGGAACGGGTCGGGCCGTGGCCGCCCCAGACGATTCGTTCCGCGCCGAGTTCGCGGCCGGCGTGGTCGACTGCGCCGGAATGCGGATAGGATCCGGAAAATTCGAAATACACATTCTTTCGCTTTCGGACCGCGCGGGCGCCGAGTTCCCCGTCCCCGCCGGAGTGCCCGCAGATCAAGGGGACGTCGGGAAAGCGCGCCGCGAGTTCGACGACATCGGCCGGCGTTGATTCACCGGCGAGATTACCGCCACCGGGGAGGCGGGGCTGGCCGCCGACTTTCATCCAGGTGTGAATATACACAATGGCTCCGAGTTCGCGGGCGAGCCGGATAATCGGGTCGTTGTTGGGATGACTGCAGGTGATGCCGGCTTTGTTGTAGCCGGCGTATTTGATTCCGACACAGGGGCCGCGACGGATCCACTCTTCCATTTTCCGGCAGCTGCCTTCGGGATTCGTGGGCTCGATCCGGATCATGCCGGAGACGCGATCACTCTGTTCGTCCAGGACCTGGCGTTGCACCGCTTCAAACGGTGAGCTTGCCAGCGGATCGTTGCGGCTGCCGCCAACGTCGAGCGCGACGACGCGTTCGATCCCGAACCGATCAGCGTAGATCATCATGCGTTCGTGAGGCGCGAGATCCGTGGCATTGTTGAAACCATGGTAGTGGAGATCCCAGATGCGGAGGTCGCGCAGTTGCGCGCGGGTGGGGAGGCCGTAAAGAGCGGGGTCGAAGGCAAAGTCGGTGGCGTTCATCGCGAAAGGATTGAAACGGACGATGGGTTAGGCGGAAGGCAGCAAGCGGCGCGCGTTGCCCGCCATGATGGGCCCGAGTTGCTCGCGGGTGAGTTGTGATTCGAAGAGACGGAGCAGTGCGGCCTCGACCGGAAAATACGGGGCATGTGAGCCGAAGAGGAGGCGCTCGATCGCGAGGGGAGCGCGGCGGGCGCCGCCGGCTTCGTTTAACAGACGATCGAGGATGCCGACACTCTCGAAGTTCGAGATGTCGAAGGTGACGTTCGGCAGATTGAACAGCGGCTGGGCGACCGGCAACTGGAGGTTAATTGTACAGTCGAGCAGTTGGACGTGCACCTGTGGAACGGACTTCACGACGGCGGCAAAAGCGGCGAAATCGCTCAGCGGCAATTGCAGGACGGGGTGGTGAACGCGTGGGTCTTCGAGTTCGAGGGCGATTTGCACCAGCAGGCCACGTTCCGCGGCGAGATGGAGCAGGCGTGCGAAAGCGGGGTCATTGAGTGGGAAAGCCTGATAGCGCGGATACAGCCGGATCCCTCGCATGCGGTGGACTTCGTGACAGCGGCGCAAGTCTTCCTCCCAATCCGGCCACGCGGGGTTTACCGAGCCGATCGGGACGAGGAAACCCGGGTGCTTACGGCACTCTTCGGCCAGACGGGCGTTGGCTCCGTTCACGTCCTTGGCGAGTAGCGCTTCGAAGGAGCCGGCCCATGCTTCGCCGACGCGATGCCGCTGCAATTTCGCGACAAGATCAGCGGTGCGTTCATATTTCAGCCGGCGAAAGGGCCAGCTGAAAAGGTGGACATTGGTATCGACCAGCGTCGGCGCTTCGCCGGACCTGGTGACAAGCGGGCGGCGGTCGGACTGGGCGGCCTGCGTGGTGGAAATAAGTGCGGCAGTCCCCAGGGTTTGTAGAAGAAAACGGCGGCGGTTCATAAGCGGCAGAGTCGTGGGGATTCCGGTCGGCCAGACCTATTACGGGCCCCGGCGCGAGCGCTGATTAATCTGAACGTTATACGGCCAGAACATACAATTTCCCTTGCCGAGGGAAGCGAATTCACCAGACAGTTACCACGCGCCTTCACTCCAACCCCTGCGCTGGCGTTCTCGGAGACCAACTATGAACACTGATCGCTTCGTCTGCTTCTTTCCCAAGTCACGCTTTCGTCGATGGGCGTGTACTTTAATCCTCGGTTCGCTGTTTGCTTCCATGGCTTTTGCCCAAGGTATCATCACAGGTACCGTCACCAACTCCGCTACCGGGGCGGTTTTGGAAGGCGCGCGAGTCGCCTTGAAAGGCAGCAATCGCGAGGTTACCACGGATAGTCTTGGCGTTTATCGTTTCGACGATGTCCCACTGGGGTCGGCCGTCATTTCCGTTTCGTATACCGGTCTCAAGCCGGTGGACACCTCTTTAAACGTCTCTCGTGAGGCGACCACCCGGCAGAACGTGGGACTGACGTCCGATATCTACCTGATGGGCAGCTTCGTCGTCGAAAGTGAGCGCGAAGGAAACGCCAAAGCGATTACCCTTCAGCGGCAATCAGATGGGGTTAAGAACATTGTCTCAGCCGACGCCTATGGTGGATTAGCGGGCAATCCCGCTGATCTCGTGATGCGGCTGCCCGGGATCGAAGGCGAGTCGGTGGGCGGTGACGTGCGTTACTTGCGGATCCGCGGCTTGCACCAGAATCTGAGTTCGATCACCCAGGATGGAAATCGCCTGGCGGACGCCGGCTCCGCAGGTTCGACGCGCGAGTTTCAGTTTCAAACCGTCGGATCGGATTCGGTCGAACGAATCGAAGTAACCAAGTCGCCCACTCCGGACATGGACGGCGACTCGATCGGTGGCGTGGTGAATCTGGTTTCAAAGAGCGCGTTCGACAGCTCGCCGGATCGGCGCATTCGCGGTTCGGTTGGAGCCATCTGGCGGGTTGCTGATTCTCGGGACAAGGCCCGACCCAATGCTTCGCTTTCCTACTCGGAAGTATTCGGCGGACGTCTGGGCGTTAATCTGAACCTCGCTTATCGTCCGCACGGTTCCATCATTGATATGGCGTCGCAAGCGCACCAGTTGTTGCCGATCGGCATCGAAGGGCCCGCGTATCAATATCTGCTCTCGCCGCAGGATTTTCGTAACGTTCGCACGCGTTCTGGTGCGGGATTGAAACTGGACTTCAAGTTGAATGATCAGGTGCGTTTTTTCGCAAACTTCCAATTCAACAAGCACATCGAGCATGCCGATCATACGCAGGTCACGTTTCAAACCAATCAAGCGGTGGCGACAGTTGATGCCGCAGGAAACTTCACCGGGACCGGTGGTATCATTCCGGGTTATACCGACTACGAGACCCGGGTCCGGCCAGTGGCGGCCAGTACGGTTGTAATCAACACCCAGATCGCCTATAAGCTCGGCACGACGATGACACAGAATTTTGGGGGCGTGCATCGCTATCCCCTGCTCGACCTCGATTACGATCTGTATACGTCGAAGTCGAAGGCTTACTATCCCGGCAACAACACATTCACCTATACGATGCGGAACGTTGGCTTCACGATTCACAAGGATGATAAGCTTTTCCCGACGATTACGCAGACCGCCGGCCCGGACTGGTCGAACCTTTCCAGCTATACGGAGAACGCGTATACGAGTGCACGGATGGTGGGTTGGGATAACTATCTCGGCTCGGCAGTAAACGTGAAGAAACGATTCTCGACGCGCTGGCCGACCTATGTGAAGACCGGGCTTCGCTATCGTGAGCAGACGCGCAACTTGGACAACACGCCGTACCGCACGTCTTACGTTGGACCCGACGGTGTGATGGGACCGAATCCGGCGCTCGGTGGCGTCAACGACGACAATCTCGCGCAATTTGGACTTTTCAACCGGCCGTTTCCCGACACCGAGCTCAGCCGGTACGGATCGTTTCCCTTTCCGGCACAACAGGCCGACGGCAAGCCCAATAATCTTGATCCTCTGATTGCCGCCAACCCCACTCACTGGCGGCGGCAAGTCGCTAATGATCTCCAGGCTGAGTTGGTGAACAATCAGCAGTTCACCGAACAGATTATGGCTGCGTATATCATGGGCAATGTGCAGATTGGTAAGCTCGGAATTCTCTCAGGTGTCCGCATTGAAGAAACCGAAACCGATGGCGAGGGCGCATTGCAAGTGATCACGCCTGCAGAACGCACCCGCCGGGCTGCCTGGGTCGGAACCGTCACCGATGACGAGATCCGTCGTCGCACGACTGAGGAGTTTAGTCGCCGCGTGCGTCGGACGGGCGATTATCGCAGTGTGTTCCCCGGGCTGCACTTGAAGTACCAGTTCAACCGTGCGATTTTGGCGCGCTTCAGCTACTCCGAAAGTATCGGTCGTCCGAATATTGGTCAGCTCATCCCTCGAACGAATGTGAATTACGAGAACCAGACGCTGTCCACGAGCAATCCAAGCTTGGCACCCCAATGGTCGCAAAACTGGGATGTTTCGGCGGAGTTCTATTTCGAACCTGCGGGCTTGTTCACCGTTGGTACGTTCCAAAAGGATTTGGAAAAGTTCATCTATACCGCCGGCGGAGAGGTCGTGGGCTCCGGTCAGGATAACGGCTTCCAAGGCGAATATGCCGGCTTTACGCTCTCCACCCAATACAATGGTGGTCGGGCCAAGGTTCGCGGAATCGAGGTGAGCTATAGTCAACAGTGGACGTTCCTCCCGGGGATCTGGAAGGGCCTGGGTGGATTTGCCAACGCCACCTGGATGGATGCAGCAGGTAATTACGGTGCGGGCGGGGCCATCGCTCTCGCTCCTAATCCACGCGTCGCCGGGTTTAACCCCTTCATCGGTAACATCGGCATTTCCTATATTCAGAGCCGGGTGAATCTGCGGGCATCGTTCAATTATCGCCACAAGTACCTCACCAGCTTCAATGCGAATGAGTCCCGGGCGGGCTATGCCGCGGCACGTCCGACCCTTGATCTCAAAACGCTCTATAACATCAATCGCCGCATCAGCGTCTATCTTGATGTGGTCAACGTGTTGATGGAACCTGACCGCGAGAGGCTGGTTGGTTTCGGCCGTGCGAACACGGTGCACTTGATGAGCCCGCAGTTCTTCTTCGGAGTTAATTTCCGGCAGTAGCGCGTCCTGCCGTTCACTCCGGGCGGGTCTTCGACCCGCCCGATCAAGCGCCGCGTAGACATTACTCCACTCCGCCACGACTTGGGATAAACCAGGTCTTGGCGGAGTTTGACTGAACCATTCGATGCCACGCGTCTTTCGATTCATCCTCACCGCTCTTTTGGGCTGGGCGGCGCTGCCGCTCTCGGGAGCGGAGCCATCGTCGGGACGTCGCCCGAATGTCGTCATTATTCTCGCGGATGACCTCCGGCCTGACACGTTGGGGTACGCCGGTCACCCTTTCGTTCGCACCCCCGAGATCGACCGGCTGGCGAATCGGGGCGCGGTCTTTACCCGTGCCACCTGCAGTTACCCGATCTGCTTTGTGAGCCGCTCCGAAATGTTTTCGGGTCGCGTCTTGCTCGGAGCCGGACGCGGGGCCGTGAAGTTCGACCCGGCCTGGACGCTTTGGCCCGAGCAGATGAAGCGCGCCGGCTGGCACACCGTGTATTCAGGAAAGTGGCACGTGACTGGTTCGCCGGCGGCCGCAGGTTTCGTGGCCACTGCGGGACTTTACAGCGGAGGCGGTGCCGGCAACGTGCCGCTGACGGTTGCCGTGACTCCAACCGGCCGGGAGGTGACCGGTTATCGCGGGTGGACGTTTAAGAATGAAAAGGGCCAGCCGCTCCCGGAACTTGGCGTGGGGCTCACGCCGGAGACCGACGGGATTATGACGGATCGCGCCGTGGAGTTTTTGCGCCGGGGTAGCGATCAGCCGTTTTTTCTGCAGGTGAATTTCACCGCGCCGCATGATCCCTTGTTGTGGCCACCCGGAGAGCACGCAACGCGGGAGCCCCGGGATATTC
>CAYVDZ010000285.1:0-6821 GCA_964450575.1 uncultured Opitutus sp. | reverse complement strand
ACATGGGCAAGATGCCCATGCCACCTTGGAAGACCGACAACCCGGAGATGCGCCCTTGCTCAGACCGGCCTCCCCTTTCGTTCGTGGCGTCTCCATGCCAGCCCGTCACTCCGGCTGCATGGGCGACCTGACAAATGGTCCTTGCCGGCTTTTCGGCGGGTGGGCACGGTGCCGGTGGTGAAAATCGGATTTCTCGGTGGGAGCTTTGATCCCGTCCATTTCGGCCATCTGCTCGCCGCCCAAGATGCTTACGAGCAGCACCAGCTTGACCGGCTCATTCTCGTACCGGCCGCGCAAGCTCCGCTGAAGCCAAACGACGTGCAGTCCTCCTCCGAGGATCGATTGGCCATGCTGCGGCTGGCGGTCGAATGGGATCGCCGGTTCGAAGTGTCCGATGTCGAGCTGAAACGCGGCGGGATGAGTTACACCATCGATTCCGCCCGGTATTTTCGCGCCCTGTACCCTGCCGATGACTTGTACTGGGTGATCGGCGGCGATCAGCTACCGAAACTTCACCTCTGGAAAGACATTGCCGAACTCGCTCGTAGCGTTGAATTCATTTTTCTGGAGCGACCGGGTTACCCCGTTCGGCCCACTGCCGAAATCCCGGGATTGCGCCTTCACCGCTGTGATGGGCACCTGCTGGCGATCAGTTCGACCGAGCTAAGGGAGCGCACCCGCCGGAATCTATCCCTCGACTATTTTGTCCCGCATAAGGCCATCATTTACATCAAAGAACACTCCCTGTACCGTGAACCCAATGAGATCGAAGAAGAACGACGTGTTGAAAATCGTACAGACGTGCTGTCGAGCGCTCGACGAAAAGAAAGCCGGTGATTTAACTGTCCTGGATGTTTCGGAGCAGTCGTCGATCACTGACTACCTCGTGCTCGCGACGGCAACGTCCGAGCCTCATCTCCGCGCCTTGCGCGTGGAACTCGAAAAGGCCCTCGATGCCGGTCAGGTTCACCTCGTCGGCATCGAGGCGAAGCAGGAAAGTGGCTGGCTGGTGATCGACGCGTTTGAAGTCATGGTGCATCTTTTCCTATCCGAGAAGCGCGAGCTCTATGGTTTGGAGCGCTTGTGGCGGGATGCCGCCGAGGTGCCGATGGCAACGTTTCTCCCGTCCGCCAAGGCCCGGGCCAGGAAGGTTCCAGCCAGGAAAGTGCCGGTGAAGAACGCCCTCAAGACGACCGCCAGGACAAAGGCCAAGGCGGCGCCTAAAACGAAACCGGAGTCGGCCCAGCCGCGCGTTACTATAGCGAAAAAGACGCCCGCGAAGCGTTCGCGAACAGCGAAATAAATACGGTGGATATGAGGCACTTACCCTAGGGGTTAACTCTTAGCAGGATGTGGACATTTCCCGTTGCAAGCGACTGCGTGCAACCCATCGTCCCGGTCACTGCTCGCATTTGAGCGTTTATTATCCTGTATTATCCGTCCGAAGTCCGAGGTCTCACTATGAACAATTCACATTCCTCCAAGAAGGGTTTCACCCTCGTTGAAATCATGATCGTCGTCGTCATCATCGGCCTGCTGGCTGCGATGGCGATTCCCGCTTTTCAGAAGGTCCGCGTTGCTTCGCAAGATAAGGCGGTCTTGAACAACGCCCGACAACTGGCCGCCGCTGCCGATCAATATTATCTCGAGAATGGAGCGACCTATGCCGGCACCGCCAATCTCATCGGCGCGACTAATTACGTCAAAGCACTCAACACGGTCGCGAACGAGGCGTACCCCGCTTTTTATACTCAAGGTATCACGATTACCATTGGCGGCGTGGCGAGCGCCCGCACGATCACCTACGCGCCCTGAGTTTATCAAAACCACGTTAATCCCTGGCTGCTCCAACCGTGGACAGCCTTCCTGAGGACGAATATACCGTTTGATTCGGCTGGGATAGGGATCCCGCCGACGTCTCTAGGGCATCAAGGTCAAAACCTTCCTGTGAAAAGTTCGTACTCTGGAAACAAGGAACCGAAATAATGCCATCATCTCAGAAACGCGCGCATGGGTTTACGCTCGTGGAGATCATGATTGTGGTCGTGATCATCGGCCTGCTGGCAACGCTGGCACTGCCGGCTTTCCAGAAGGTCCGCAGTTCCACGCAGGACAAGGCGGTGTTGAACAACGCCCGACAACTGGCCTCGGCGGCCGACCAGTACTTCTTTGAATTCGGCGCCACGTATGCCGCTTCGGATAGTCTGGTCGGCGCCACCAACTACGTGAAGGTCTTGGGAACAGTCGCACGAGAGGTCTATCCCGCTTACTTCACGCAGGGCATCACCCTCACAATCGCCGGTGTCGCCGGTGCGCGAACCATCACTTACGCACCCTGATTCGCTCGCGGTCGAGCCTTTAGGCGGTCAAACCGCCCACTCCGGTGGGCGGTTTTTTTATCGCCAGTAAAATGGAGCTGCGTGTAGCAAGGTCGCTTGCCGTTCTCCGCGTTGAAATTTTCCTGCCTTCCATGTTTCCCGGGGTGATTCGCAGCTTCGCCTCCAACCGCCGTTGCTGGCTGCTCGCGCTTACCGCGCTGCTTGCGATTGTCCTGGCATTCGTTTCGGTGCCGGACCACCTCGCCATCACCGTGGTTTCCCGGGCTGGTTTCTGGTTCGTGCTGGTCGCGTTTGCCCTCTGGCTGTGGTCGCTCTGGCGTAGCTTTGCCCCGGACCTGCGCGCGATGCGGGTCTCAACCTTCGACTGGGTATCGGTCGCCATTGTCGTGGTTGGCGGTTGCATCCTGCTCGCGCACGAGAGGTTCGGATTCAAGATCGTGATGGACGAGTTGATGCTGCTTGGCACGTCGATGAGCATGCATTTCGACAAAACGGTGCTCACGCCCGTGCGCGGTAACGATATTCAAGGAGCGTTCGTGATCGTCGACGGGATTGTCGACAAACGGCCGTTGTTTTTCCCTTTCCTGGTTTCGCTCATCCATGATCTGACCGGATACCGCCCGGAGAATCCGTTCGTTCTAAATTCCGCCCTCACCTTTGTCTTTCTCGGGCTTGTCTCCGCTGTCGGCCGGATGGTCGCCGGCCGTGCGGCGGGTTGGATTGCGGTGGTGCTGTTCACCGGTTTGCCGTTGCTGGGTCATAATAGCACCGGGGCCGGATTCGAATTGCTCAATTTGGTCATGATCCTGACCACGCTCCTGCTCGCGGCTCGGTATGTGGAGAAGCGCGATGGCTATACACTTACCGCACTGTGCTTCTCCGGCTTGCTCATGGCACAAGTGCGCTACGAGTCCTGCATTTTCCTCCTTCCCCTGGCGCTCACGGTCCTCTGGGTGTGGGCTCGTGAAGGTAAGGCGACGCTTCCTTGGCCGGTCATCTTTGCGCCCCTCCTCATGGTGCACTATCCGCTGCATCAACGCATCTTCGATATTCGCGCCTCCTCCTGGGAAATGGCCAGCAAGCCGGGCTACTCGAAACCGTTCGCGCTCGACTATGTGCCCGAAAATTTGGTGCATGCGCTGAAGTTCTTCTTCGCCCCCGCCTCGGATCAACCCAACTCCATCGTGCTTTCGGCCTTGGGGGTGATCGCAGTCCCGTTTTTCCTGCTGCTCGTCATCAAGCGGATCCCAAAGCTTTCAATCGAGCCTCCGATCAACGTGGCCATGACCCTTTTCGCCTTTGGATTCGCCGCGCAATTTGCGCTCATGATGTTTTACTTCTGGGGGAAGTTCGACGACCCGGTCATCCGCCGGCTCAGTTTGCCCACCCATCTTGGCATGGTGTTGGCCGTCGTCGCGGTTCTCCCGCAGTTCGCCAGGCCTGCCGTCATCCGATCGCTCCTCGTGGTGGCGGTGGTGGGCCTGTTGGCCCGCAGCGTCCCTTCCATGGCCGCCCATGCGTATAGTCAGGAATATCTGCCAGGCCGGGAGACCGCCTGGCGGCGCGAGTTTATCAAGGTGCAGCCGCAGTCCGATTATCTGATGATCGACAACGATTCCCCGCTTTGGATCGCGCATCGCGTGTCGGCGACCCCGACCGTGGCGGCGGTGAAACGACGCGAGGACATTACGTTCCATTTGCGCAACCGGACATTCTCGAACGTGTATGTTTTTCAGCGGCTAACCATCGACCCTGATACCGGGGCGAAAACGCTGCGAGAAGGCGATGATCTCGGTCCGGAATTTGTCCTTGAGCCCGTGATCGAACAGCGGCTGCAGTTGTTGACGATTTCGCGCATCAGCCGGGTCACGGCGATCATCCATGAGAACGAAACAATCCCGCGCTCGCCGGTGGCACTCGTTGAGGTGCGGAAAAGTCGCGCTGAAATTGAAGAGGCGCGACAGCTTTTTCTGCAGTCGTATATGAAGCAGCTGCCCTGATGGACGTCTGCGCATGATCTTGCAGCTAAGTCCTCTGCCTGGTTCCCGGAATTTGCCGGTCCGGCTGTTGAGCTTCGGGGTGATAGGTTTGGCGGCCTTTTTGACCGGGTTTGTGCTGGTCCCTCCGCCAATGATCGAGCGTTTGATCATTCACGGCGGCTATTATTACATCCTCGGGGTGTTTGCCGCTTTCGTAATCTTTGCGCTCCGCGTGGCCCGGCCGCAGTGGACTGGCATGGTGTCCGGGCTGAGGAACGCCGGTTGGATCGGAGCGGCCGTCATCGCCGGAACGGGCTTTGCGCTTTGGTCCGACTCGTTTGCGCACAAGGTGCTGTTTGACGAATACGTGCTGCAGGGCACGGCCTGGCACATGCACGCGACTAAAGAGGTCGCCACTCCGATGCGCGCTTACGACTTCGCCGGCACCTGGCTGGCGATCGATACATTCCTCGATAAGCGGCCCTATTTTTTCACGTTTCTCCTCTCGCTGTTGCACGATCTCACCGGCTTCCGCCTGCAGAATGTCTACATACTGAACGGTGCACTGACCGGTTTGACCCTGGGCGCCGTGGCGTGGCTGGTGCATGCCATGACGCGTCGCGTGGCCGCGGTGATGCTCAGCGTCGCGCTGCTCGCCACGTTGCCGGTGTTTGGCCAGAACGCCACCGGTGCCAGCATGGAGCTGCACAACCTCGCGATGATCGCCGTCGTGATGGTTTGTGCCGTTTTATATTTACGCGCGCCTGATTCAGATCGGCTGGCGTTGTTGATCTTTGGAGCAGTACTGCTGGCGCAGTGCCGCTATGAATCCGTTATATTTGTTCTTCCGGTGGCGTGGATCATTGTGGTGGGCTGGTTGAAGGCGGAGCGGATCCTTTTGCCCTGGCCCGCCTTAATCGCGCCGCTCCTGCTCGTGCCGTATGCCTGGCACGACCGGTTCGTCGGTTCCAAGCCCATTCTCTGGCAGCTCCGGGAAGGGGAGTCGGCCCGATTCGGCTGGCAGTATCTCGCGGGTAACTTGGAGGGCGCACAGAGTTTCTTTTTTAGTATTACCCCGGTGCAGCCGAGCTCGCTCGGTTTGAGCCTCCTCGGGATCGGCGCCATTATATGGGTGATGGTCCGGCTTATTCAGCGTTGGCGCTCGGGACCTTCCGCGGAGGCCCTTTCGCCCGGGCTTCTCGTCACGGCCGCGTTTGGCCTCACCATCGCGGCGAATCTCGGGATCCTGATGTTTTATTATTGGAGCCGGCTCGATGACTTCGTTACCGCCCGGTTTGCGCTCCCGTTCTATTTAATGCTCGCAGTGCTGGTTGGTTGGACCGCGCACTCGCTGGAGCGTCGTCGCGTGCCCGGTGTGCGGCTCGCATCCGCGGTTCTCGTGGTGTGGATGCTCGTCATCGGCGCGCCCGCTTATGCCCGGCGGCTCTATACCCAACACAATCTGGTGATGCACGAAATCGAGTGGGAGCTGCAACAGGCCTCCACCGGTGCCCGTCCTCCCCTGGTGATTACCAACAAGGCCACCATGCCTTTTCTGCTCCACCGCATCCCCGCTGTAAATACGGCTGCTGCGCGAACCCGCGGATCACAAATCATGTGGCACTTGCAGCAGGGCACGTTTCCCGAGGTGCTCGTCATGCAGGTGCTGCGGCCAACGTCGGCCGCCGGGGACGTCGGCGTCGATCCCGATGATGTACTGCCCGACACGTTTCAGCTCGAGCCCCTGGCGCGAAAACGCTTCGGTGCGCGCTGGATTCAGATCAGCCGGTTGCTGACCATCGACGAAGCCAGCCCGGTCACTTCACCGGGGCATTGACGGGGCTGCGCCGGGTGATGGCGGCTTCGATCGCATCATGCCACTGCGTGGCGGACCCTCCGACCGCCGCCTCGATTTCCGCAGCGCTGAGGCGATAAACATGGATGGAATGGCCGATGGCCGCGTCTGGACGACGGACACGCAAGTAGTGACACAGGCGCGCGAACCGCAGCGTCTCGAATCGCACCCAGGCCGTCCGCCAGCGCCCGGCCGGCATTTCCTCCAACAAAAGTGCCCGGCGCGCCGGATCGTCGCGATAGGCGATAAAGGCTGGCTCGAGGCCGCGAACTTGCTGGTACTCTTTTTCCAGCTCGGCGGTCCAATCTCCGCGCACTCGACTATATACATGCTGGAGCATCGTCGCACTGATCGCATAAATGCCGGGCGTAAAAGCATGCCACGGCCGCGGTGGCCCCACTTCCGGGAGGGTCGGCAGCGCGGTGATGGTGAGTCCCTCGTATGCCGGGCTTCCGGTTCCGAAATAGCTGAGAAAGACTTTCTCGCCTGGAGCATTCGTATCGAGCCATTGTTTCAGCCCAGGTAGGTCTTGCCCCCAGTCGAGCGAGCTGTCCACCAAGTGCCGCCAGCCGTTGGCCGGCCCTCCGACCACTTGATTGAAGTAGGCGAGATAGTGCGGGCGAATCCGCCACGACTCGACGGCGTGCC
>CAYVDZ010000284.1:569-6848 GCA_964450575.1 uncultured Opitutus sp. | reverse complement strand
CTCCTCGCAATGGTATGCGCACCCGTTCCGGTGGCATCCGCCCAGACGGCGCCAGCCGCCACCGGAACGGGTGCGCATACCATTGCGAGGAGGAGGGGGAGATTTAACGGCCGGTGGAGGCGGCCGGACGGCGGGGACGGAGGGCGGTAATGAGCATTCATCGGTGGAGGGCGGGTAGATCGTTGGAAGGTGCGGACGCGGCCGCAGGTGACCCGGTAAAAGCAGCGTGTATGCCAAACAGTATCCAATATTGTATACAATCATGAATACTTTTCGGCATTGCGCGCGCCGCGAGGCTCGCCTTGGGTGCGGAAGCCATGCCCCGTCCGCGTGCTTCATCCTCCGAATCGGCGACCGTAGAGCCCCGTTTAACGGCGGCGGCGGCTCTGCTGTCTCCGCAGATTCTGCGGACCTTGCGCGAGCGGATTCTTAACTGGTACTATCCGCCGGGAAAGCACTTAGGCGAACAGCTGCTCTGCGAGGAATTCTCCGCCAGTCGCATTCCCGTCCGCGAGGCGTTGCGTGCCTTGGCTGAGCAGGGGCTCGTTGATCAGGTGCCGAATCAAGGCTGCTACGTGAAGCAGCCGGACGTTGACGGCATTCATCAACTCTATGATTACCGCCTCGCCCTCGAGTTGTTTGTGATTGAGCGACTGGCCGGGACGGGGCTGAAGCCGGAGTTTGTGGCGAAAACGCGAGCTGTATGGGAGCCGCTGTTGAAAATCCGGGCGAACGCGTCGGTGAATGGCGATGAACTCGTGCAAGCCGACGAGGCCTTTCACCTCGGGTTTGCGCGCGAGGTGGACAATCCCTACATCAGTGACGCGTTGGCGGACATCAATGACCGCCTCCGTTTCGTGCGCCTGGTGGTGATCACCACGCCACACCGGGTGCAGGCCACGGCGGGCGAGCACCTCGCGGTGCTTGAAGCGGTGGTGAAGAAGAACCCGGAGGCTGCGCGCAAAGCGCTTCGGCTGAATATCAACGCCGCCCGCAATAAAGTAGAGATCGCGCTGGCGCAGGCTTTGACCAACGCCCACAAGCGGCGTTGATCGATCTTCGCTGGATGCGCCGGGCAGGTCGGTCGTGACACCCCCGCCGTCAAATCGAGCCCGTGCTCAACTCAGTCCTCCAACACGATCAGCGTTTCGCCTGCATTCACGGGGCGCCCTTCGACACAACGCACTTCGCGGACCGTTCCAGCGCGACTCGCGATGACGGTCACCTCCATTTTCATCGATTCTAAAATCACAAGTGGATCACCCTCGCGGACAACACTTCCAACGATTGCCGTGATCTTCCAGATATTGCCAGGAATGTGCGCGGGCACCGAGGTGCAACCGGCGGGAATGGCTAACTCTTCAGTGACTGTGGCCATGTCTGCATCTGCCGCGAAGTTGAGCTGACCGCTTTCCTCCCAGCGTTTTCGCTCCGCCTCAAACGCGGACTGCTGGCGCGTTTTGAATGTGCCGATCGATTCCGCGTTCCCGGCGAGGCATCGTTGGTAGTCGCCCAATCGAAAGGTGGTTTCCTCGATCTTCAGTTTCACCTTTCCCTGCGGAAACGCGTCGCGGAAATGCGCGAGCTCCGTGTTGGAGACGGGATAAAATCGAATCTGGTCAAAGAAGCGAAGCAACCAGGGCTGCCCTTCCTGAAAGTCGGCGGTGCTCTTGAATCGATTCCACATCTGGCAAGTGCGTCCGATGAACTGGTATCCTCCCGGACCTTCCATGCCGTATATACAGAGGTAGGCACCACCGATCCCGACGGCGTTTTCGGGGGTCCACGTCCGGGCGGGATTATACTTGGTCGTGACGAGCCGGTGCCGCGGATCAACGGGAGTCGCAACGGGCGCACCCAGATAGACGTCACCCAATGCGAGCACGAGGTAACTCGCTTCAAAAGCTACCCGCTGAACGTCCGCCACTTCATCAAGGCCGTTGATTCGGCGGATGAACTCGATGTTGCTCGGGCACCAGGGCGCATCCTGCCGCACGAGCTGCATATACTTCCGAATGGCGAGCAGCGTGGACTCGTCTTCCCACGATAGCGGCAGATGCACGATCCGCGAAGGAACCTCGATGTCGGCGACGGACGGCAATTCCGACTCACCGCGCAACAGGATCTCCATCAGGCGCGGAAGTGAAAGCAGCCGCGGGTCGAAATGGACCTGAAGCGAACGGATGCCCGGCGTAAGATCGACGATGCCGCGGACGGCGTGGCGCTCGAGCCAGGTTTGCAGCGCATGGACGCGCATGCGCAAGGCCAGATCCAGTTCCAATGCTCCGTATTCGACGAGTAGATACGCATCGCCGGCGCGGCGATAGCAGACCCCCGGGGCATCCGGCCGGGGCTGCCGCGTATGCAGGATGGCCGGTACCGGGGAAATTGGGGAAATGGAATCCGAAGTCTGAATACGGGAGCGGCGGGCGGGAGTGAGTGATTCGATTTCACTGTCCTGGGCCAGGAGAAGGGTGCCCGCCTCCGGCACGGAGAGCGGGCGAAATCGGACGAAGTCTCCTGGTTTCAGCTGACCCATTTTCCAGAGTTCACCTTGTGCGATCGTCGCCGGGCAGACGAAGCCTCCGCAACTGGGGCCATCGGGGCCGAGGATGATGGGCATGTCACCCGTAAAATCGATCGCGCCAATCGCATAGGCGTTGTCGTGGATGTTCGAAGGATGCAGTCCGGCCTCACCGCCGTCGCGCCGCGCCCATTCCGGCTTTGGGCCGATCAGTCGCACTCCGGTCCGCGCGGAGTTATAATGGACTTCGTAGTCCGTCGAGAAAAGCGTGGCGATGTCCGACTCGGTGAAGAAATCCGGCGCGCCGTGCGGACCATATAGCACACCAATTTCCCACTTGCGGGTGAGCGGCGAATGAATGGAGGCCGGCGCGCGCAGGAGCGGCGCATCGTTCGTTACTCCGGAAGTCGTTTGGCGGTTGATCCGCAGCACATCGCCCGCGCGGAGTGCGCGGCCGGCGTGTCCGCCGAAAAGGCCGAGCGTGAACGTCGCCTTGCTGCCGAGGTAGTCGGGCACATCGAAGCCGTGGCGGATGGCGAGGTAGGTCCGCAGGCCCGGCCCGCTGACCGATCCGAGGCGGAGGGTCTGGCCACGTTTGACGCGGAATGCGCGGTAGTAGGTGACGGGTTTACCGTCGAGCGTCGCGGGCATGTGCGCCCCTGTAAGGGCAACAATCGCGGAGGTGTTGAAACGTAATGACGGACCTTGGACGGTCGCTTCAAGGCCGGCCGCCGCCTCGGAGTTTCCCACCAGGCGGTTGGCGAGTCGGAACGAACGTCCATCCATTGGACCCGATGGCGGAACGCCCACTTGCCAATAGCCCAGACGACCGGGAAAATCCTGGACGGTGGTCTGGGTCCCGCCCTCGAGCACGTCGAGAGTTGAGGCCGAGTAGGGAAGCGTGTTGAGAAATTTGGTCGTGACCCCTCCCGTGCGGAATCCAGTCGAGGTCACGATCTGTCGAAGATAGTCGAGATTCGTTTCGAGCCCATGGAGCCGCGTGTCTGCCAGCGCGAACTCCAGGCGGAGCAAGGCCTCGGCCCGGTCGCATCCGCGCACAATAATTTTCGCGAGCAGTGGGTCGTAAAACGCGGATACCTCGGTGCCGCGTTCAATCCACGTCTCGATGCGGGCGGACGTGGGAAAATGCACATCCGTTAGCGTCCCGGCCGCGGGCTGGAAATTCCGGTTCGGGTCTTCAGCGTAGACCCGGACCTGAATCGCCGCGCCCTGAGGTGCGGGTTGCCACGCGGACAGGTCGAGCTGGCCTGCCGCCGCGAGCAGCATCCACTCGACGAGGTCGATGCCAGTGACTTCCTCCGTGACGCCGTGTTCGACCTGAAGGCGCGTGTTTACCTCGAGAAAATAAAATTCACCGGTCCCGGCATCATGCACGAATTCAACCGTTCCGGCATTGTGATATTTAACCGCGGACCCGAGGCGCGCGGCGCTGGCAAGCAGTTGGGTGCGCTGGGTGGAGGTAAGCCCAGGGGCGGGGGATTCCTCGATGACTTTCTGATTCCGACGCTGGACGGAGCAGTCGCGTTCTCCGACCGCCACCACATGGCCGAGACTGTCACCGAAAATCTGGACCTCCAGGTGGCGTGCGTGTTCGACGAACTTCTCGAGGAAGACGCCACTCTCCTTGAAGTTGTTGCGGGCGAGCCGACCCACTGCGGTGAAGGCGGCGGGCAGTTCGGCCGGTGTGCGAATGAGCGACATCCCAATGCCGCCGCCGCCGCCGGTACTTTTGAGCATAACCGGATAGCCAATACGCGCTGCTTCAACGCGCGCGTGGTCCTCGTCGCGCAGGAGTTCCGAGCCGGGAAGAAGCGGGACGTCGTGCTGGCGGGCGAGGGCGCGGGCGGCGTGTTTCAGCCCGAACGTCCGCATCTGGTCGCCGGTGGGACCAATGAAGACCACTCCGGCGGCGACGCAGGCATCCGCAAATGCGGGGTTTTCCGAAAGGAAACCATAACCAGGATGAATCGCCTCAGCACCGGCCGACTTTGCGGCGGCGATGATATTTTCTCCCATCAGATAACTTTGGGCCGCGGGGGCTGCGCCGATCAGGATCGCCTCGTCAGCCTGCTGGACATGCCGGGAGTGCGCATCAGCGCCGGAGTAGACGGCGACTGATTTTATGCCCATGCGCCGGAGCGTGCGGATAATGCGACAGGCGATCGCACCACGATTGGCAATGAGGACTTTGGAAAACGGGGGCATGGGCGTGGTAAATTATGATTCGTAACGGGTCATGGGTCGCTGGTCATTGGGCGTGGTCCAATGAACCCGCAGCATATTACGAATCCCAAATAATCACCTCGATCGGAGTCGGATTATAAGCGTTGCACGGATTGTTCAATTGCGGGCAGTTGGAGATTACACACGTCACGTCGCGCTCGGCGCGGAGTTCTACATAGCAGCCGGGGGCGGAAACTCCGTCGGCGAACGTGAGCTGGCCGTCGGACGTAACCGGCACATTCATAAAGAAATTTATATTACACGTGATATCGCGCTTCCCGAGGTCCGGGCGCCACGTATGTACGGCGCAGAGGAAGCTGTCGCGGCAGGCATGCATATACTCCTTCTCTACGGCGTAACGCGTGGTGTTGCTTTCCCGCGAACACGCGCCGCCGAGGGTGTCGTGGCGGCCGCACGTGTCGGCGATGAGGGTGAGCAGCACGTCTCCTCCGGTTGAAATCAACTGGGTGCCGGTGCCGAGATAGAGTGCAGCTTGGTGCCGGATGGTGTCGGATGCGCTGTAACGGTTCGCAGGATCGTGCGAATCGTAGAACAGGGTATCCGCGGCCTGGTTACCCTCGACATCCACGATGCGAAGAATCTGTCCGCGGGTAAGATCACCGGTCCAGGGATCCCCGGCGAGAATGGGGTGGCGATGGAGGGCCGCACTGGGATCGAGCTTGCTGCTGGTAAACGGCATGGAAAGGCGAGAAATCAGGTGGCGGGAAAATCAGGAACGCAGCGCGTGATAATTCTCGGTGTTGGTGAACGCGCGTTCGTTCTCGGGGCAGGAACGGCGGCAGGCGTCGTCGGATGCTGGCGGCGTGGTGCGGAAGACTTCGAGACGGACGTGGCGCGGATGATATTTCGAATCCGGGTCCAGCGGGTGCTGGCAGGTGTTGAGCACGACAATCGTATCGAGTTCGAAACGAAGGTCCACCCGGGAGCCGGGCTGACTGTGTTCGCGGACGAAGGTGAGGCGGCCGGCTTCGTCGGCGATGACTTTGCTGAATACGTTCACGTTCGGCACGAGGTCGCGCTGACCGAGTCCCCACTTGGCGAGTTCGAGGAGAAAGCAGTCGCGGCCATTACGGTGGAACTCATTCCGCGCCGTCTGATACGTTTTGATGCCATATTTCGCGGCGACAAGTTTCGCGTCGGAGCAGCCACAGACCGTGTCGTGCCAGCCCACGGTGTCCGTGGTGATGGAGGCAAGCACCCGGCCCATGTCGGAATGCAGGCAGTACGGGTGGCGGAGATGGAAAGTATGCTGGGTTTTAAGCGTATCCGGCAGGTTGTAACGCTCCGAGGGCACATCGGCATGATACAGGAGGAGTCCGACGTTGGCGCCGCCCTCGAGATCGGTAAGGCGCAGGGTTTTGCCCCGACTGATCCTTCCGGACCACATGCCCGAGTGACTGAGCGTCTTTGTGAAGAGCGGCACGTCTGGCGTGGAATTGATTTCAAGGTCGGGCATATCCTGGAGTCAGTGTTACGAAAAAGCCAAAACG
>CAYVDZ010000284.1:0-559 GCA_964450575.1 uncultured Opitutus sp. | reverse complement strand
AGATAGCACGCTCCGCGCCAGATTGGGTCAACCTGAAGGTGATTCGTTGCGACCCTCTCCGTGGGCCGGAGCGGTTGGCCGCAACGCATCGGGGATCATGTGCGAATGGGAAGACGGAGAGTCTTACGACCGATGTACCCGGTCGGTACGGATGGGTCGGAAATATCCGGGTCGAGTGGTCAAAGAAGTGGCGGCATTGCGGTCGCAGTCAGGTGGAGCCGGGCGTGTTTTACGCCTTTGCAGCCACCCAGCTTGTTGGCGAGTTTGCGGAGATCACCGGCGGGGCCCTGGACCAGCAGCACTTCGAGATAGTGATGGTTTTCGAGATGCACGTGCATCGAGGTGACGACCATTAAATAGTGGGCGTGCTGGATGTCGGCCAGGCGGCGCTGGAGGTTGCGCTTCCGGTAATCATAGACCAGCGAGATCGTGCCTGCCATGCGTTGCGTTCCGATCTTTTGGGCGTGGTCGATGAGTTGTTCGCGGGCCATCTCGGCAATCGCGTGGGAACGGCTCGGAAATTTTCGGCTCTCCACCATGTCGTCGAGCTCATCGAGGA
>CAYVDZ010000283.1:5858-6849 GCA_964450575.1 uncultured Opitutus sp. | reverse complement strand
ATCAAGATCACTTGGGTGCGTTGCGTGCCGACCGTAGGAATAAGGATCAGGGTGGCGAGGACGGCCCCGAGAATGGCACCGAGCGTGTTGGCGGCATAGGCGCGACCGACGAGGCGGGCGCTGTCCTGGCCGGGCTGCGCCATGCTGGCGAGAGCGAGCGGAAAGCTCGCACCCCAGAGGATTGTCGATGGTAACATGGTCCAGCCGCAGCGCAGCAGATCGACGGCAAATTTCCCGAAGTGCCCCATGCTGTCCGACGTGGGGTGGGGCCAGGACGGCAGAGAGACTGAGATGGCATGCGCCGCCCATGCGAGGGCTGCGACCTGGGCAAGTTGGCAGCAGGCGAGCAGAAGCCTCGGTCGCGCGGCGGAGCGTGCCAGCAGGGATCCGGTGCTGCTGCCGATCCCGAGGCCGATCAAGAATACCGCCAGAATGATCGAAAACGTATAGACCGTGGCGCCAAGGAACAGCGACAGGACGCGTGCCCACACGACTTCCGCCGCCAAGGCGCACAGTCCGGAAAGTCCGATTGCGATTAATACGAATCCCGAACCGGGGGCGCTCCGTTCGATCGCCCCGATCGCCTGGTCGCTCGCGTGTACTCGCGGATTATCATACGGGGCGCGTCGCGCTATATACACGGCCGCGAACGCGACCACGCTATTGAGGCCGGCTGCGCAATAGGTGGCGATGGTGCTGTCGTAGACGCGGAGAAGATAAAACCCGGCGAGCAAACATCCGATCACCGCACCCGCGGTGTTGCCGCCATAGAACAAGCCGAGCCACGAGACGCCCTTGGGCGTCGCTTCCACCCAGCGCGCTACGGCGGGGAGGGTTGCACCCATGAGGATCGTGGGTGGCAACAGGCAGATCACACAGATCAGCGCCCGCAGGAAAATTCCCGGCGCGCCATGGCCCACGAGCGTGAGGTAGAGTTTGCCGACGGCCGGCATGGCCCACAAGACGACCAAGCCGAAAACGGCGATTCCGA
>CAYVDZ010000283.1:0-5848 GCA_964450575.1 uncultured Opitutus sp. | reverse complement strand
ATTCCGATTTCCAACCCCGCGTAAGTGCGAAGCGGATGCCGCGCCCGCGCGACAAAGCGTGGGAACGCCAAGCTTCCAATACACATGCCGCCCATGAATGTTCCGAGCAGCACCGCCAGGGAAACCGCGGAGGACCCGATCACGAGCTGGAGTAACTGAAACCAGACGATCTCGTAAATCAGCGCCGCACATCCGCTCCCGACGAAGAGGAGCAGGAGCCAGGCGTGAAAGCGCGGGCCCGCCACCTCGGGGGAGAGGGGAGCAGGCCCGGGCGAAAGCGGATGGGGCATGGGCGGAACTGACGCTCGCCGTCGCGGAGAGTTGCTGGCAACATGAATCCCGCGCTCGCGCCTAACGGGCGACTTTCCCGGGCGTGGTGTTAGTCGCCCAGCGGACGCGTATTGGTGAAGTCCCCGCTGGCCGGCACGGAGAAAGTATCCGGATCGTCAGGCCGCAAGGGATCGAATCCCTCGAAGTCGGGTGTGACCCATTGCGCGATCGGCAGGTCGAGTTCCCGGATTTTAGGTGATCGCGCAAACAGGCTTGCTCCAATCCTCCATGGGTTTACGTCCGGAGTGTGAAAACGCAGCGCTGGTTGGGAGCATGGATGGCCGTGATGATGGGGACTGCTCTCGCGGCCCAAGCCCCGACGTTTACGAGACCCGGGGTGTTCACCGTGGTCGATCTCGATGGCCAGGTCACCCTTGTCGCCGCTGGAGAAGAGCGGGCGTTGAAGCTCGACGAGCGGCTGCGGGCGGAGGTGACGTTCAAGACCGCTCGCCTCTCCAACGCCACCATCGAGTTTTCCAACGGTGTGGTGTTGCGGGTGGGCTCGCGTTCAGAAGTGGAAGTGGATGAGTATTGGCAGCAACCTCATCTCCAATCGACCAACCTTGCGGACAGGAAAGAAGAGCCGAGCCCTTCGCGGACGCTCATCCGCTTGGTATCCGGCGATGTGGGCCTCGCCGTCAAGCCACTGCTGGTCGCGCTTGGCTCGACGTTTCATCTCGAGTTGGTGGCGGGCACGCTACGAGTAGCCGAAGGGAACGTCCGTGCTCGCGTGCAGATGACGGAGATTGGAATCGGTTATTGTTCAGTTGAGTTGCAGAGTGGGTCCGCAGAATTCGAACCCATTGGCGGGACGTATGCGCCGGTCCCGGTCGGCCGACCGTTGGCGTTTGCCGTGGAAGTGAATCGGGTGACCGGCGCCGTCAAAATCGGTGAAATGCCGAAGTGACGACGCGAAGGGCCAACGCGGCCTGAGAGCCGGGCGTCCCGGTTCAAGGAACGTCGTAGACCTCGATGAGAGCGACCCCGGTCGAGTTGCCGACGCCGGAGACTTGTGCTGTATAGCTGCCAGGAGGAAGCGTGATCAGTAAGGCGGCATCATGGCTGCCGGTTGGCAGCGCGAATGCTCCGACCCGTTCAAACACAGGGGTGATGGCCGAGTCCCAATTATCGTTTTCGGCGATCAACCGCTGATCGTTTCCGTAGAGTTGCAGGCGGGGATTGGCGAGAATGCCCGGTACGTCGAACGGTGAAAGTCCCGGTCCAATGGCGCGAATGAGGAGTGTCCGCAGCCCTTCGCCGGCGACGTTGAATCCCGCGATCAGCACGTCGTTGCCGGATGCGATCGTGGAGCGCGCGGAAACATTGGAAAGTCGCGCGCCATCGGATCCATCGCCCATGTCGTAGAGCTCCACGAGCGCGAGGCCAGGGCTACTGCTTGCGGTGCTCAGTTGGACGGTGTAACTGTCGGGACTCAGAGCGATGATGAGGGCGGCGTCGCGGCTATTCGAGGAAAGTTCAAAAGCCCCGAGCGCCTGGAACGTCGACCGGTCTTCGTCGCGCCAGTTATCGTTCTCCGCGATCCGGTTCGAGCCGCGGAAGAGATCAAGTTTGGGATCGGCGAGCGTGCCTGTAACCCCGAACGGGATGAGCGCGGGGCCGAGCCCGCGGACGAGCAGCGATTTACTGCCGCCGGTCACATTGAAGCCTGCGATTAGAGTCTGGGCGCCGGTGCCGGCGGTGGTGCGAACGGATAAGTTCGAAAGGTAACTGGTCCGTCGCACGCGGGCATCAGTCGTGGGGTTGATAGCCATCTCCGGGCCCCACTCGAGCGGGTAGCCGAACATCAACCCGCGGGCTTGGAGGCTGACGGAGCCTCCGGGTTGAGCGGTGTACGTAAACGCGTTTCCACTCTTCACCGGGGTCGCCGCGGAGGCTGTGACGCGCTGAACGTTCTTGATCGATAGGTTATCGATGAACCAGCCCACATTGTTCGTGGCGTCAGGCACAAAGGCGGTTCCTGACTGCTCGATGGAAAACACCAGCCGGAGAGAAAGAGTCCGGCCAGCGAATGCGCCGAGCGAGACGTTGCGGGCCACGAATCCGGTTTCGCTCGGGAGCGGAAATCCGTTGGCCGTTGCCGAGGTTCCCGACTGGCGGAAAAGGTCGACCCACGAGATGCCCCCGTCGGTGGAAGCCTGCACCCGCGCCGTCTCGATCGCAGTCGCAATCCCGAGGCGGCTTTGGAACGTGATCGCGGAGTCAGCCCCGGCGAGATACGTGCCGGGAAACTGGAGGTACTCGTCGGCCCGCGGCGTCAAATGGGCCAGTCGGTAGACGAAGGCTCCACTGCCGGCCGTGGTGGCGTGGACGACGCCGTAGCCTGGCGTCGTCCGCGCCAGCAGGCCCTCCAGGCCGCTTTCCGCTGTATGGATCGGCGCGGCCGGCTCGGTGTGCGCGGTGCGCCATTCGGCGCCTGATCCGAAGGGAGGCATGATCACAGCATAGAGGCTGGGCGCGCCCACGGTGGGGTTTGGCGGACCGATAATTCGGGCGGGCGCGGTATCGGGACTGGGTTGGTCCGGGTCGAAGACCGTGACGTTATATAGAAAGTTCTGCAACTGACCGCCCATTCGCACGGTTGATATTGTGACGGTATAAACCATATCGCTCGCGGGCCGGGGATGGGCAGCTTCGCTCTCGGGATTCCGGCCGTCGTATATCCAAACCAGCGTTGGTTCGCCGATGTCGGATTTAACCGGTTCCTGAACGACGCCGATCGCGACCCCGTTGCGCTTCATCGTGACCGTGGCGACGGAAAAATCCGCGCCCGGATAACTGAACGACCAACGCGGCCAGACCAAGGTGTGGGGAATGTAACCAGCGGGTGGATACGCGACGTGAGTGGTCCGGGTGGTGGGGCGGGGGGTATTGTAGCGGCCATCGATCACCCAGATGGTGTTGGCGGGCGCGAGCGTGTCATTCCCCGGTACGTCGCCAGCACCCATGATGAGCGTCTGAGGATAATACAGCCAACGGCGGTGGCCAACGGCGCTGTTGGTGCTTCCCGCGTCCGCCATGTAGCTGTCAATGGCATCCGGTCCCGCCGACCCGAGGGCGAGGTTCGACTTGCCCGCGGCGAGTGCGCCTTCGAGCGTGTATCCTTTCCACGTGGTGTCGGGCGAATGACTCAGCGCGCCGTTCAGGCTCATCAACAGCGCCGCGCGTTGCGCCATGATGTTATAGGTGGCGTCGAACGTGATGTCGGCGGGAACGCCGACGAGGGCCCGGTAGAAATTGATCCTCAAGCGCGTGGCTTCTTTGAAGAGCGAGGAGGTGGCGCCCGGCGTGCCGGTTTCATAGTTCCCGGTCCATCCCATCGGGGTCGCGTGTGAGGCGTGGTAGAGGGCGCGGTAAAACTGGCGGACCTCTTCCCGGATGGCGGTGTTGACCGAGAGCGCCGCCGGTTGACCAAAACTATTCCCAACCGTGAGACAAAGCGCGGCGAGATATAGGGTGATACGGCGGGGCATCAGCTGCGGGAAGATGCCGCTCTCCCGCTTTTCTGCAAGCGTACTGCGCGGCCGAGATCAGGGTGACGGTACGTAGGCGCAACGTGGCCCCTTGGGCCCGATTCGCCGATTCCCGATATCGCTCGGCGGCGGGAAAGCGCCTGGACCGGTTCCAGCGCTGCAATTGTTGGCGTTAAAGGCAGCGTCGACGAAGCAGGACGAGCTGAGCTTTTTTCGCCGTCAACCGGCGGACTGATCGGTCCGGCAGATCGGAAACGTCCGGCTCTTGAAATTTTCGCTCTTGAGAACCCCGGCTCAGCCGAAGTCTCAGATCCCGCGTTGCTGCAACGTCCGACTCAGCTCCTGCATGAAGGCCTGAGCATCACCTGCCGAGGGTCGGTAACCGGGTTGGCTGACCTCGGTGAAACCGGGTCGACCGTATTGATCAACCACCCATTTTCCCGTAACACCATCGCTGAACGTCACGGTTCCGCTCGCAAGGGCGCCGGGAATGAGCGTCACTTTGTCGACCGAAAGGGAGACGTTTTCGCCGCCGGCGGGGGCATCGTTCAACGGGTCTTCAGGCAACGCTTCGAGATCCTCCTCGAGGCCTTGCGCTCCCGGTACCGTTGCTTCAGCCGCTCCGACCGCGGTCTGTGCCTGTGCCCTCGGCTGCGTTTTCGTCACGTCGCTCGCGTCAACTTTGGGCGCGGCGTCCTTCAGTGCGAGATCGAGATCGTCGACCAGAAAGCGGACGTCGCGGTAGGTGAGCGAAAGTTTGAAGTGCTCAGAAAGTTTCTTCTGAACGGCGGACAGGTTGTCACCGCCAGCAACCCAGGAGGCGACGGTTTGTTTCTGTTCAGGCGTGAGGGACATGGAAGGAAGTTGGAGGGTGAAAGTTAAAAGTGCCAAACAACTAATGCCGGGGCTCTTGGTTTCAACGTTCGCTTTCCATCATTCCAAATTCTCACGGAGGCTGAATCGAGGCTTACTTCGACAACTGCGCCTTGAGAAACTCCACGCTGCCACGGGTCGAGGCATCCTGTTCCATCATGTTATCAACGGACTTACAGGCGTGAATGACAGTGCCGTGATCGCGGCCACCGAAGGCATCGCCGATTTCCTGCAGAGAATGCTTGGTCAGCGTGCGGGTGATGAACATGGCGATCTGCCGCGGAATCGCGATGTTGTTGGGCCGGCGCTTGCTGGTCATGTCACTGTGCCGGATCTGGAAATGATCGGCGACGCGCTTCTGAATCGTCTCGATCGTGAGGATATTCTGCGCCTGCTCCATCAGCACGTCCTGCAGAAGTCGCTCTGCGGTGGCGAGATCGAGCGGTTTGCTCGTCAGGGCCGAGTAGCTGGAAACCTTTAGCAACGCGCCCTCGAGGCGACGAATGTTGCGGGTGATATTCTGCGCGATGAAATTGAGGATCGGTTCGGGCAGGTTGCAGTTCAGGGTTTGCGCCTTGGTGCGCAGAATTGCCAGACGGGTCTCGAGATCGGGTGCCTGGATGTCTGCGGGCAGTCCCCATTCGAACCGCGACACCAGCCGCGCTTCGAGTTTTTGAATTTCACTCGCCCGCCGATCACTGGTAAGCACGATCTGTTTTCCCGACTCAAAGAGGTCGTTGAAGGTGTGAAAGAACTCTTCCTGGATGCGTTCTTTGCCCGTAAGAAACTGGACATCATCCAGCAACAGCACATCCGCATTGCGATAACGCTGGCGGAAGCGCGTCAGGCTGTTCTCCTGCAGGGCCTGAATGAACTCGTTGGTGAACTTCTCGGTCGAGAGATAGGCGATGCGCGCGTCCGCGTTGTGACGAATGATGGCATGCCCGATGGCGTGCATCAGGTGGGTTTTGCCCAAACCGGTTTCGCCGTACAGGAAGAGGGGATTGTAAGCCTGCGCCGGGGCTTGGGCGACCGCCATCGAAGCGGCGTGGGCCATCTGGTTGTTGGAGCCCACCACGTAGGTTTCGAACGTGTTGCGGGGATTGAGCGTGCCGGGGGTGGGGCCACGTTCGTCGTAGCGCAGGGTGCGGCGT